>JASJYE010000210.1 GCA_030123645.1 Candidatus Hydrogenedentota bacterium
CCCCCTTGATGGGGGAGGCTAGGTGGGGGTGAGTGATTCGACCCTCCCCCTCCCCTAAGCCCTCCCACCAGGGGAAGGGAAAAGATACAGTCGTACCGATCGTGGAAGCCGGAACATTAACCTGGCAACAGTCGCGCGGTATTCTCTATTCGCCCGAGGACTCCGTGTGCTCGGAGTTCATCCGATCAAGCTCTTCATGTTCTTCTAACTCGCCGAGACGCTTCCGCGCGACGCGTATTTTATGCCGCGCGTAGCATTCCCAAATGGCCGGGCAATAGCGGTGCATGAGCAGTAGAAAGCGAGCGCTGCCACCGACGGCGATGGTCTTTTTCTGGTTCGCGATGCCGTCGACGAATTTCTTGGCGACGTAATCGACGCCCAGCAGCGCGCCGCCTTCCAGAATAGCCTTGGTCTCGGGCGGGTAGAGCGGCGCCCCTTCGCGGTAGCCGGGCGTGTCGGTGCCCGGCGGCAGGAGCAGGTGCACCCGGATTTTGCGGTCGCGGTATTCATGCCGCACTACCTCGGCAAGATTACTGACCGCGGCCTTCGTCGGACCGTAGACGCCAAGACCAAAAATCCCCATATGCCCCGCCGGCGACGACGTGATGGCAATGAATCCGCCGGTATCGTTTTCGAGCAGATAAGGGATAGCGTGGCGGACGGTATAGACGACACCCCTGAAATTCGTGTCGATTTGCGCGTCAATATCTTCTATCTCGAGCTCGTGGAAGTTCCCCGGATGGCAGTAGCCGCTGTTGGCAATGACGCCGTCGATCGAGCCCAGCTCGTAGCGCGCCATGTGGATATAGTCCTTGAGCGTGTCGGAATCCGTAACGTCGCAGGCATAGGCGAGGACCCGGCTACCTTTTCCCTTCTCTTCGATGCGCTCTTTAGCCGCCTGCAGGGCGTCTTTGTCACGCGCGATAATCGCCAGGTTGGCCCCAAGCGCGCCAATCTCGCACGCCATGCCCAGCCCGATGCCCTTCGAGCCGCCGGTAATGAAGATGTTCTTGCCCTTGAACGGATTCAAAATCACGCGCTCACCCCGCTCCATTGCCACAGTTGAGATTCACATCATACCACCCGCGCCACGAGCGCCGTCAATCGGAAGCGATGCGAGAGGAATCACAGGGCGCTGAAGATCTCCAGGTGACGATCGGTGATTTCCTGAACCTCGATTCGTGCCGCACCTGCTGTATACAGCTGCTCCTTCACCTCGTCCGTGGAGTACGAGGCCAATAGCGAATTGTAAAAATCCTCCTTGAGGAGAGGGTGTTCATCCGCGGCATGGGTTTCGACGAGGGCGCGGGCGGCTTCGGGGGACTCGGGGCGCAGGAGATCGCGGGCGAAGAGGAGCGCGCCGGGCTTAGCGACGCGGGCGGCCTCTTTCCAAAAAGCGATGGGGTCGACGACGTGGTGCAGGAAGCTGTTGGAGAAAATGACCTCGAAGGTATCGCTCGGAAAGGGCGCGCGTTTGGCGTCGCCTAGGACGAAATCGACCGCGGGCCTGCCGGAGGCGTCTGTACGCGCGGCCTGGGCGAGCCGGAGCATGGGCATCGAGGCGTCAAGGCCGGTGATGTGCCAGCCGGGCCGCCGTTGCGCGAGCCGGAGCGGGATATCGCCGGGACCCGTGCCCAGGTCGAGCGCCCGGGCCGAATCGAGTTCCCCCGCCAGTTCGACCAGGCGCTCGACGAAGGCGGCGTTGACCTCGCTGAAATCGGCGTCGGCATAGGCCTGCGCCCGCTCGGGGACGTCCATGATCTCGGGTTCGGGAATGCGTTCCACAAAAATAATTCTCCGATTTTCTAAGATTGTAGCGGGTTCGTCCGGCGGTCTGCTTATAATGGTGGCGTTCTGACGACGATCCGGGTTTAGGAGGGGCTTCGATGCCGAAGACAACGACGGTTGGGCAGTACTTGATTCACCGCATTCAGGAGCTGGGCGTGAATCACGTGTTCGGCGTGCCGGGCGATTACGTCCTCGGGTTCTACGACATGCTCGTCGAGAGCGACCTGCACGTGGTCGGGACCTGCACCGAAGCGGGCGCGGGCTTCGCAGCGGACGCCTACGCGCGCGTCAGCGGCCTGGGCGTAGTCTGCATCACCTATTGCGTCGGCGGCCTCAACGCCCTCAACAGCGTCGCGGGCGCCTATGCCGAAAAATCGCCCATGGTCGTGATCAGCGGCGCGCCCGGACTCGGCGAGCGCGACCGATCGCCGCTTCTGCATCACAAGGTGCGCGATTTCACGACGCAACTGGAGATTTTCGAGAAGGTGACTGTAGCGTCCGTGGCCATCGAGGAAGCGGGCTCCGCCCCGCGCCTGATCGACGAAACGCTCGAGGAGTGCCGGCGGCGGATGCGCCCGGTGTATATCGAGTTGCCGCGTGACATCGTGGACAAGCGCTGCCCCGCGCCGCAACCCTGGAAACCGAGGCGGCTCGTCAGCGACAAGCCCGCACTCAAAGAGGCCGTGGCAGAAGCGGCGGAGATGCTGCGCAGCGCGAAACGTCCGGTGATCCTGGCAGGCGTCGAGATCCACCGTTTCGGACTCCAGAACACGCTGCTCAAGCTCGTCAAGAAGCTGGGCTGCCCGGTCGCGGCGACGCTTCTGGGGAAATCCGTCATCACCGAGAACCATCCGCAATACATGGGCATCTACGAAGGGGCGATGGGCCGCGAGGACGTCTGCCGCCGCGTCGAGTCTGCCGATTGCGTGCTGATTCTGGGCGCGTTCATGACCGACATCAACCTCGGAATCGATACCGCGAATCTCGAGGTCGCCAAGACCATCAACGCGACGTCGGAGCGCATCGCGATCAAGCACCACATCTACGAGGACGTCAAGCTGAAGCATTTTATCGACGCATTGGGCGAGGCGAAGATCGGCCCGCGGCGCACCTTCACCTTTAAGCACCCGAAGCCCCGGCCCTATCGCCCAAGAAAAAACGCCCCCATGACGATCGCGCGCTTCTTCCAGCGCATGAACGAACAACTGCACGAGAAGACTGTCGTCATCTGCGATATCGGCGACAGCCTCTTCGGCGCGGCGGACCTCACCATTCACCGGCACACGGAGTTCCTCAGCCCGGCCTATTACACCTCGATGGGCTTCGCGGTCCCCGCCGCCATCGGTGCGCAAATGGGCAATCCGCGCCTGCGGCCGATCGTTTTCGTCGGGGACGGCGCATTTCAGATGACCGGCCAGGAGCTGTCCACCATCGCGAAGGAAGGGCTGAATCCGATCGTTTTCGTGCTCAACAACAAAGGCTACAGCACCGAGCGCTTCATCAACGACGGCCCCTACAACGACATCCACGACTGGGCCTTCGACAAAATGCCCGAACTGCTGCGCGCGGGTTTCGGCTGCGAGGTACACACCGAAACCGACCTCGAGGAGGCCCTCGAAGCCACGAAAAGACACCGCAAGGAGTTCTGCATCATCAACGTCCACCTCGATCCCTACGACCGGTCGGCGGCGATGGAACGACTCGGCAAACGCATCGGCAAACGCGTGTAAATACGAACCGTGCCCCAAGGGCGGAAGAGGCCTTCCACACCACGGAAGTTTTTTTCGACCAGGAAGAAACGATTATCGAATGGAGCGGCTACATGATGCCAAGCGGCTAAGAATCGGGAGTGTAGAGCCGGTGCTTAGACGATTTCAATTTGCCTCGGCACCGTAGCAGCCAACAGACCCAAACACACCTGGATTCCCCAAGCTTATCCCCCATCACTTCGCGCGAGGAATCGAAGGCACTGTTCTGAATTTGGGAGAGGGCAGGAGCACCTTCGAATCGGGATGCTGTTTCAGCCACTCCTCAAGCCGCAGGGGACTGGGTTCGTCCAGCAGCGGTATGGAGGTACCCTTCAGTTGTCCCGCGACCGCATCCATCGTGCCATCGCCCAAGGGATACCAAAGGGAGTCGGTCAGGCGGTCATACAGCACAAAGACATTATCCATCGTGTATCCGCTTGTGCCAAACTCCATTTCCTGTCCGTCCAACTCGCGGCTGTAGACCACAGCCAATTGTGCGAGGGGTCACCACGCTACCGTGAGGTGCGTGTCTCCGAAGGTGTCGTTGACGATTTCGTGGCGGTCCATAATGTGCACCGGATACGCCCTGGCTTCGCCCCCCGAAGCATATCCGATCACGCGCGTCTTCATCGTGATCCCCGCGTCCGCAAGCCGCGAATCGTCCACGCTAACAAACTCGGGAGCGTCGATGGAAGAGATAGTGTCTTTTCCAATGCCATGATCGAAGTTTCTCGGATTTATCAGCGAATCCGTCATGTCGAACCACTCGGCGGAATCCGTTTCCGGCTTCCCTTTCGCCCAGAGAAGGAGCTTTCCTCCCTCTTTAACCAGAAGACCCGCCCTCAAGGGCACCCTTCCCAGACCCCGTATAGACTGCACCGAATTGCGAAAAGTGTCGCTGGCGGCATACCACATGAAAAAGCACACAGAGATGAGCAGGAACGCGCCTAAGACGAGTGTATACCTTGAATTCGACGGGAAGAGCTTTATGGGTTTCATCGCTAATCCTTCGTTTTCGGACTCTTAGCCCGGTTAGGGAAACATAGTGTCGACCGCCGCCAATCGAATCGCGCGCGCAACTCACTGGCGACCTTCTTATAATAAGAACACCCTCAGGTGCTTTCGACATTCCAACCTATCGGCCGAAAGTTTCCCCATGGATCTGCCCCTAGGACCGTCTATGGCCAGGAAGTACCGATCTTTGGGGGGAAAAAGGGCTTTTCGTGCGAATTCGCGCAGATCTCCCCATCGGATTTTGAGCCGTTTCCATTCCTGCGAACACCGTCTTGGTCATGCCGGCGCCGGCGCCAGTCGCCCGAGTCGTGAAATCAGGCGAAGCATGGCCTTGAACAGACGTTGCGAAATGGCCGCCTCGGCCCTCTGGAACGTGACGTAGCGTGCGTGGTTCACGACCTTCGCGCCAATTAACGTTGGGGACACCGGCATGAATCACCCCACCGTGTCATTGCGAGCGAAGCGTGGCAATCTCTTTAACCGAAGGCACTTGGGAACAAGAGATTGCCACGTCGGTACTGCCGTACGGTATGTAGTGCTCCTGTTAAGGAAGTAATTCTCAATGTGTCCGCAAAAAAGGGACAGACACGT
>JASJYE010000211.1 GCA_030123645.1 Candidatus Hydrogenedentota bacterium
ACAACTTCTTCTTCGACTCCGGCGACAAATCGGGATATTAATTTTGGGGACACCATACTTAATTCTGTACCAAATCCGAAGCTGTCCCTTAGAAACCGATGAATTAAGTATGGTGTCCCCAAAATTACCAAAATTACCGGTGAATTGCCACGTTCCGCATGGGCTAAAGCCCATCCTACCCTTAAATCCAAGATGGACAATCCATTAGAACTCCGTGATGAGGACGCGGGTGTCCTTGGGGATATTTTGATAGGCGTCGATTATGTCGTCGTTGGTGAGGCGTATGCAGCCGTGTGAGGAGGGGGTGCCGATGCGGGCTTCGTCGTTCGTCCCGTGGATATATATGTTGCGGGCGTAGGAGTCGACGTCGCCGCCTTTGTTTTTCCCGGGCTCCTCGCCGGTCAGCAGCAGGATGCGGGTCAACACGAGGTCCTCGGAGGTATCTTCTCCCGGCTGCCACACTTCGCGCGTCGGCTGTCTCGATCGAAACACCTGTCCCCACGGCGCGTCATCGCCGATCTTGCGGACAACGGAGTGCCACCCGGGAGGGGTTTGCAGGCTGTTCATGAGCGCGCCCACGCCGCTGGCTGAGGAGGCGCAGCGCGCCTGATACAGGACTTCCCTGCCCTGGATGTAGCGCAGCATTTGCTCGGACACGGAGACCCAGACGGCCGCATTGTCGCCTACGCGCGCCGGCCAACCTTCGGATTCGAGGAGCGCCCATTGTTCCTCGCTCAGCTTCCCCTTGGTGTGGCTCACTGCGTTCTTCAGCATGACCGATTCCCCCTCTCGTGCATCCACTTCGACGCGCAATCCCGGCGGGAGCGTCAGCATAGCCGCCAGGCCGTGTTCGTAACGGACCGTCGCTCGGCCCCCTTGCAGCGGCACCGACATTTTTGCCCACTCGAGCCCCTTCGGGAAACGAGGCGCGAAGGCCGCGCGCGTCCACCCGGCCTCCCGCGGACGCAGCCCGGCGACGTATTCGGCAATAAGGTAGATGGGCCCGCCGTCTGTTGCAGCGCCGTTTAGAAAACCGATCATGTCATAGCCGAGACGCGGATCCCCCGCTTTGAAGCACGCCTCGACGACGTAAGGGGCAAACTCCGGCGCGCAGTCCGTCCCGTGCTCACGGATCAAGTCGATTACCTTCGGGACGTTCTCGGGCTCGACCAAGCCGAAGCAGAGGGCCAGTCCGTTGCCCGCCACCGAATGGGCCGTCGAATCCGGTGCATCGAAGAACAATCCGGTCTCGGCGTCGAGAAGGCGTTCTGTAAATGCGATGCGTAGCGCTTGCGCGTTTTGTCGATATGCGATGGAGGTGAGGCCGATCTCATCGGCCAGCGTCGCGGCGGTATCGAGCGCGTGGAAGTAGAACGCGTTCAAGACCGAGTTCTCGCCCGCTGCCGCGTTCTCGTAATCGAATCCCTGCCTCAGACCCTCGGGCCAAGCAGTAAATTCTCCAGTCGGGCCGATACCCTGGAGAAGGCCTGAGGCGGCCCGAAAGCCCTCAAAGTAAGCAAAGAGCGCATGGAGCACCGCGCTTGCCATCGCTTCGGTATAGTCGCGGTCCCCCGTGTGCCGATAATAATCCGCCAAGGTTGATGGCCACGTGAGAGAGTATTCCGCCAGAGGGCGGTGCTCCTCGGGCGGCGCGGTCTGCTCGGGAAGGTAGCGCGGATGGAAAACGGTGGCGAGTTCGGCCCTACTGAGCGCGCCATCTGCAGTCAGCCACAGGTAAGAGCGGCTGAGGAGTGAGGCGTCTCCCCAAAACGGCCCCCTAAGCCCATGCAAATCATCGAAAAAGCCGGCTTCGCGCTTTGCCGCGATTGACTCCCTCGCTTGCCGCCATGGCCCCTCGATGAGGCTGTCCGAGGCCTTGAAAGTCCCAGTGCCTATGGCGTCAAGTGGGGCAAATGGAGAGGAGGGATGCGGGGAGCGTTCCAAGAGTGTTTCATATGTCGATACGCTCGGTATAACGGGCGCGTCCGCACCCAACACAAATTGCGCACTCAGTACCAACGAAACAACCAGCATGAAAGATCCCCCTTGCTGCCTGCCGGTATTCTAGCATGCCCCTTCCCGTGAGCATCAAATCTGAGCAGTCTCTTCGGATGAGGTGCTGCCTCTCGATGAGCGCACAACGGTCCTCTAGGACTTGAGCGAAAAGACGAGATCGCGTATGCTATTGTCTAACGGGCGCGGGCACGTGCAGAGGTTCCTAAGCGTGGCAATCGAAGAGCATCTCGAAATACTCAAGAAGGGGGTCAGGGAGTGGAACCAATGGCGTGCGTCGAACCCGGACATCGAGCCCGATCTTCGTCAGGTGAACCGCCAAGGGGCGGACCTGAGCGACGCCAACTTATCCGGCGCCATTCTGCAGCGGGCGAGTCTCCAAAAGGCCGACTTGCAGCATGCCAACCTTGAGCGTGCAGACCTCTACGAAGCGCGTCTACAGCGCTGCAATCTGGATCAAGCGAATCTGCGCGGGGCCACGCTGGAACGTTCGAACCTCAAAAAAGCGACTCTGGTAGAGACAGATCTATGCGGCGCAGATCTAAAGCAGGCCAGAATGGGGGCGGCGGACCTTACGCGCGCCAAGCTGGCCGGCGCAGATCTCAGCGGGGCTCTGCTCGACGAAACACGGTTCACAGGCGCGGAGCTCGAAGCGGCCGTACTTGAGGAGGCGAAATGCGTGCGCGCGGATTTTTCGTCGGCACAGCTCGCGAAGGCCAACTTCGAAGGCGCGGACTTGCAGCATACCGATTTCCGGGATGCAGACCTTCGCAATGCAAAGCTGAAGCTGTGCGACCTGAAATCGACCGACCTTCGGCGCGCGAATCTCGAGGGGGCCGATCTTAGCGGCAGCTATCTTCGCGGGGCCGACTTGCAGGGGGCTAGTCTGGTCGGCGCGAACCTTTGTGCCGCGGATCTACAGCAGGCGAATCTTCAGGACGCGAACTTGACCGGCGCGAATTTGAGAGGGGCAGACCTGCGCGAAGCGAACTGCACCGCCGACCAGCTCGCGAAGGCCCTCGAAGCCGACCCGGACGGAATCAACGACCTCTCCGTAAGCGACTCGCATCTCGACGGCGCATAGCGCCACTCCAAGGACCCTCCTTCAGCTTGGGCATCAGTTCAACAGGTTTCGTCCCTCCGCAGGCGCTTCGAGTCGCGTATCGGCCAAGGCGGCGATTGTAGCGGCGACATCGGCGAGGCTCGCCTGTCTGGGTTGCCGGCCGCTTCGACCCCCTGGGACATGGAGGAAGATGGGGACCCGTTCTGAGGGAAGGGTTAGACGGTTGCCGGCCTGGTCTAAAGAGAAATCATGACCAAAAAGAGAGGTCACCACGATGCACGTGGTGCTGCGCGTGTCATGATCGCGAATATATTTCAGCAGTGCGCCGATCTGCCGATCCAGGTGGAGGAGTGCATTGTCGAAAAGATCCACGTCTCGCATTCGGCCCCCCTCTTCCGGATATACCGTGTCGTAGCGCTCGCTCGGCTGCGGATCCTCGAGCTCACGCAATCGAAGCACGCAGAAGAAGGTGACGTCGCTGTGGCTTGCGATCCATGCACGCGCCCTCTCTAGCGTGGCGCGCGAGCCAGCCGCGGCTTGTGATGGATCGGCGCTGAGGCCACGGCCCACGTCCACGAGGTCAAAACCGCTTCCGAATAGGGCTTGAATTCTATTCGCGTCTGCCTCGCTCTTGGCTTCTGAAAACGCAGCGGTCGCGTAGTTGCCCGCCTGCAGTAGGGTTGCGATGGAAGCGGTCCCCGAAGGATCCTCCGCCCGAGCCCCCTGCCGCGCAGCGTTGAGCAGCGAAGCGATCGCCGCCTGCGGACCCTCGCGCGCGTAGGCATTTGGAAACACAAGGCCGCCATAGCCAAGGCGGTCCAGGGAAGGCGTCACTTGGCGCTCGTAACCGAGCATCGATACATGGCTGGCCCCGAGGCCGTCCACGAGGATGACGAGGAAATTCGGCAGCTTCGCCGCCGCGCGCTCCCGGTACAGCGAAGGGCCGGAAATCAGCAGCTTGGCCGGCGGAAGAGGACTTGCGCCCGGCCTCTCGGGGACGTTGTACACGATGGGGCGAATGCCCAGCATCCCCAGCCAATTGGCTTCGCCCTTGCGCGTCCACCGCACTTCGTATTCCCGGGCCCGGCTTGGGAAGTAAGAGCTGGGGACCCGAAGCTCCACCCAGCCGGTCTCGCGCAGGCGCGCTGAACTTTGGTAGACCTTCGTCTCATCGCCGATGAGATGGACGTTTAGGTAAGCCCTGTCATACTTTCGGGCCTCCTGCGCATCGGGAAGATTCGCCAGTCTCAACGAAAGCACCTGCCCTTCCTCATCCGAGAGGCGTCCACGCAATAGCGCGCCCTCCATCACGGGCCGCGCTCGGGCGAATTCGTCGCCCACGCGATAGCTGCGCGCCTCGCTGGTCGCGACGGAACGAGCCCGCTCCGCTTCGCCCATCCAGCTCAATGCGCCGACGTAGGCCAACGCGACACATGCAGCGGCCGCGGCGCCCCAGCCCGCAGCGGAGATCCGTCGCGAAGGCGTGCCCTCCAATGAGGCGTAGAACCTACCGAGCTTGACCAATAAATGCAGCCCCGCAAAAGCGAACAAATAAATAAGCGACTCGACCCTCTCGAGTCTCGAGGAGGGCCACGGAATCCTGACGTGCAGCAGGTACGGAATGAAAATGAGCGCGGCCAAACACGAGATGGATTCGGTCACCAGCGTCGCGCGATCACGCGTGGGCCGGTAAAGACGCAGCACAGCCATAAAAAAGAGCTCGAGTGCCGCGAATACGCTTCCCACGGCGAGGACGACGAAGGCCCCCGCCGCGAGTCCCGGCACGAATCCGAGCAGGGCGAGGATCTGACGCACATACAAGCCTATAAGACCAGCGGATATTATGACCGCGAGCGCATATATTGCCAGCACACGTTCCCCCTCTGCCTCTTGCTGAGGCCCGGCCGAAGCGCCTTAGGGCCCTACAAAGGACCCTAGCACGACAACGCTGGGTTTTGCTAAAGTCGCTGAGCAAAGCGGGGACTGTCCTCGCGAGTGCTAAGCGTCACGTCAGGGGCGAAACGGGATGGGGGGCGGGCCGAG
>JASJYE010000212.1 GCA_030123645.1 Candidatus Hydrogenedentota bacterium
GCAGGCCAAAGTTATCTCGCGTTAACTCTGAGGGGATGCTATGATAGACTGACCAGTCGGTTTAGTTGATATGACTTCGCATCGTACAAAAGAAGAGCGGCGTGAGCAGATTGTGCTTGCGGCCATAACGTGTTTCGCTGAAAAGGGTTACTATGAGGCTTCGATGGACGTCATCGCGGCTGAGGCGAATCTGAGCAAGGGCTCGTTGTATTGGCACTTCAAGAGCAAGCGGGAGCTTTTTCAGAGTCTCGTCGAGCGGTGGCTGCAGGAATTCACGGATTGCCTGGGGACGGCCTTTGAAGGCACCGCGACGGCAAGCGAGAAATTGCGCATGATGATCGACGCTGTGAAGCGAAACGCCGCAGCGCAGCCCGAATTGGCCCGTGCGCAGTTGGAGTTTTACGTGCTGGCTGTGCGCGATGAAGAGTTTAAGGCCTGGCTTCACGAGAACTACGCAGCAGACATTCAGTTCTTGGAGAGCATATTGAGGCAAGGTATGGAGAACGGAGAATTCCGGGAGGTGCCGGTGGATTCGGTGGCGCGGATGATCATGGCATACCTGGACGGCGCTCTATTGCACCGGGAGATTAACGATCCTGAAGCGACGGCTTCGACGATCCTGGACGAAGTCGCGGACACCCTCACCGCGCTTTTAAAGGTATGATGGAATGGACACGAAGGGCAGCGTCACACCAAAGCGGGTCTATCGCGTCGAAGGCCTCACGAAAGAGTATCGGATGGGAGAGGTCACCGTGTCCGCGCTTCGGGGCGTAACGCTCGAGGTCATCGAGGGCGAGTTCATGGTGATTCTGGGTCATAGCGGCTCAGGCAAAAGCACGCTGTTAAACATTATCGGGGGACTGGACACCCCGACGGCGGGCAATGTGGTTTTCGGCGATGAGGACCTGAGCACGTACTCGGAACGCCAGCTTACTTTTTATCGCCGTGACAACATTGGTTTCGTCTTTCAGTTTTACAATCTTATCCCGAACTTGACGGCGAAAGAGAACGTCGAAATGGCGACTGAGATTTCCGCCAACCCGATGGACGCCCTTGAGGCGTTGGAGATCTTGGGGCTGCTGGAGCGTCAAGACCATTTTCCGGCGCAGTTGTCCGGTGGCGAACAACAACGGGTCGCGATCGCGCGCGCCATCGCGAAGCGGCCGGGAGTCTTGTTGTGCGATGAGCCGACGGGTGCCCTGGACGTGGCCACGGGCAAGATTGTCCTAAAGGCGCTCGTCGGCGTGAACCTTCGCCTGGGTACGACCCTCGTCGTCATTACGCACAACGCCGGGATTGGCGAGATCGCCGACCGCGTCATTCGCATGGTGGACGGGACGGTCGGCGAGGTAATCGAGAATCCCCTGCCGAAAGCTGTGGACGAAGTGGTGTGGTGATGACGCCGCTGACGAAGAAGATGCTCCGCACGATGTACCGAAGCCGCGGGCAGGTGATCGCCGTAGTGGCGGTCATCTTGTGCGGGACGGCGAATTACATCGCGCTTTCCGCGTGCCACCGCAACTTACTCCTGACGCGCGACACCTACTACTCCCAGAACCGTTTTGCGGATTTCGAGATTATGCTCGAGCGCGCACCTGCCACGGCGCTGTTTAAGGTGGAGGAAATTCCCGGTGTGCGCCACGTCCGCGGTCGAATCGTCAAGGACGTGAAGCTGGATATCGAGGGCGTGGACGAGGTGCGCACGGGCCGGCTGGTTTCGATGCCCGATCGGCCAAAGAACGTGCTCAACAACATCGTGGTCACACGGGGCCGTTACTTCGAACCGGGGGCCATGAATGAAGTAATCCTAAGCGAAGATTTCGCCGAGAAAAACGGGCTTGGGTTGGGCGGCAACATCGACGTGACCATCGAGGGCCGCCGGCACACGTTGCGCATCGTCGGTTTCGGCCTGTCACCCGAGTACGTCTACATCATCCGCAACATTCAGGAGTTCATTCCCGCGCCAGAGCGTTTCGGGATTCTTTGGGTCCCTGAGGACTTTGCGGAAGACGCCATGCAGATGCATGCCGCCTTCAACAACATCATCGGATCGGTCGAGGACAGCAGCCAGCTTGATCGCATTCTTGATTCGGCGGACGCGCTTCTCGATTCATACGGTATCTTCGCGAAGGTCAAGCAGGAAGACCAAATCTCGAACAGGTTTCTTTCCGAAGAGATCAAAGGGCTTGGCGTTACGGCGAAAGTGCTGCCCAGCATCTTTTTGGGAATCGCCGCACTGGTGATCATGATCCTGCTCAACAGGATGGTGCGTAATGAACGGACACAGATCGGCCTATTGAAGGCTTACGGCTATTCGAATCTCACCGTAGGCTTGCACTACCTGCAGTATGCGTTAATCCTCTCTATCGCAGGGTGCGTAGGAGGATTTTTTGCCGGACAGCTCATCGCCTTCGGCATGATCCGCATGTACGTACAGTTCTATCAGTTTCCCATCCTCGAATCTCGGGTGTATCCCGATGTGCTGGCGCGCGCGATGGGCATCGCGATTCTCTTCTCGATGGCCGGGGCCTTTTTCGCGGCGCGCAGCGCCGCCAGAATCAACCCCGCCGAATCGATGCGTCCTCCGGCGCCCCGCTCGGGCACGCGCACCCTACTCGAGCGAATCGGACCGGTGTGGTCGCGGTTGAGCTTCACATGGAAAATGATCGCGCGCAATATCTCGCGCAACAGGTTCCGGGCGGGCCTGAACGTATTCGGTGTTCTCATCTCATGCGCGCTTCTGATCGTGGGATTCTTTGCCATTGACGCGATGGATTACATCATGGAGTATCAATACGAGAGGACCCAGCGGCAAGACGTCAAGGTCCGATTCATCGCTGAGCGAGGCAAGAAAGCGTTGTACGAGGCCGCTCATTTTCCGTATGTGCGCGAGGCGGAACCGGTTTTGGAATATCCCTTTGAAATGAAGAGCGGCTGGCGCGAGAAGGACGTCCTGGTGATTGGGCTACCGCGAGACGCAGACCTGCAGAAGCTCTTGGACACGGAAGGGCGGGAGGTCGACATCGGGGAGAACGGCCTGGTGCTCTCGACGGGGCTTGCGGATCTGATGCGCATCGGCGTTGGGGATTCAGTGACGCTCAAGCCCCTTATGGGGAAGATTACGGACGAGAAAACTGTACGCATCTCGAAAGTTGTCGAGCAGTTCTTCGGTGTGAGCGGCTATATGAACCTGGAGGCGCTGAGCAGGTTGCTGGATGAGCCATTCGTGATGAACGCCGCGCTCTTGCGGATGGATCAAGGTATGGAGGGCCGCGTCATGGATACGTTGAAGGACGTGCCCGGGGTGAGTTCGGTCGAGGTCAAGGCCGACTCGCTCAGAAGTATGGAGGAGACGCTGGCACAAAGCATGTGGATCATGAGCTTTGCGGCCGTGCTGTTCGCCGGTGTGATCGCCTTCGCAATCATTTACAACGTGACGATGGTGTCCCTTGCCGAGCGGAGCCGCGAACTTGCCTCCTTGCGCGTATTGGGATTCTCGAAGCAGGAGGTCGGCCGTATTCTCTTCTACGAGAATTTCGCGACGGGAACAATGGGCATCCTCTTGGGCTTTCCCGCCGGGATGGCGATTTGCCTAGGGATGACGAAGGCCTACGATAACGAGCTGTTTAGATTTCCGGTATACATTGCCCCGAATACCTTTGTCATCGCGACGGTACTGACAGTCGGGTATATTGCAATCGCGAACTTCGCCGTGCGCCACAAGATCCACACGCTCGATCTAGTCGAAACGCTTAAGGCACGGGAGTAAAGGAGCAGCTCCATGAAGCGGGTGCTCATAGTAATTATCGTAGGCGGTGCCGCCGTTGCCGGCGTCGTGGCCTTTCTCAGGCAGGCGCTGCCCGTTGAAATGGAGCCCGCTTCCATTGTGACGGTGCGCGAATACGTCACGGACGACGCAAAGACGCGGCTCGCGAATGAGTACATCATCGATATGCCCGTGTCGGGGACGCTAATTCGTATGACGCTCGAGGTTGGCGACGAAGTCGAAGAGGGGCAGGTCGTGGCGCATATCGATCCCTATGACCTCAAGCAGGAAATCCGCCAGATCGAAGCGCGAATTGCCCAGAAGAAGGCCGACGTGGCCGGCGTTGACGTGGCCAAGCCGAAGGAGGAGGACATCGAATCAGCGAAGTTGCACGTCAGGGAAAAGGCCGATTTGCTGGAAATAGCGAGCAAGACCCGAGCGGTTATAGAAATAAATTATGCCGACGCGGAACGGGACTATAACCGTGCAAAGGGGCTGCTCGAAACGGGCGCAGCGAGCCAATCCTTTTTCGACGAGGCCGATATGCGCTACAGAGGCCTGAGCGAAGACCGCAAACGCACTAAGCTTGAAGAGGACGCCGCACGGAAGGCGCTCACCCAGGCGGAACTCGCGCGGGAGCGTTTGTTGAATTCTATCGATGACAATGAATATCAGCGGGAATCGTTCGAGGCCGAAATCGATATGCTGAAAGCGCAGTTGGCCATGTTTGAAGACGACCTCGGCAAGACTAAGATCAAATCTCCGGTCTCGGGTCCGGTACTCGAGAAGTTCGAGGAGGACCAGCGCGTCCTCCTGGCGGGTAGCCCGTTGCTGAAAATCGGCGATCTCGAGTCGATTGAAATCGAATGCGACATCCTCTCTGAGGAAGTCTCGCGCGTGCGCGTCGGAAATATGGTGCTCATCTCGGGGAAGGCGCTTCAGGGGCGCACGCTCGAGGGGAAGGTCACTCGAATTTATCCTTCCGGCTTTATGAAGATTTCTTCGCTCGGCGTGGAGCAGCAGCGCGTGCGCACGCTCATCGGATTCAACCATGCCGATGCGGGACTTCGCCCGGGTACTAGCGTCGATGTCGAGATTATTACGGCTGAGGCGGTCGATACCCTTGCCGTTCCCGACCGCGCCGTCTTCCGTCACAGCGGCGGCTGGGCCGTCTTCGAAGTGGAGGGTGGCCGGGCGAAACTGACCCCCGTGCGAGTAGGTCTGCGGAATGAAGATTGGGCGCAAATTCTCGAAGGTCTTAGGCCCGAAACGGTGATTGTCGCCGAACTGAAGAACGACCTCGAGGACGGCGCCCGGGTCACGGCGCACGACT
>JASJYE010000213.1 GCA_030123645.1 Candidatus Hydrogenedentota bacterium
AACGAGCGCACACTGACCGACAAGGACACCGACAAGGCCTGGAACAAGATACTCAAGGCACTGGAAAAGCACTTCGACGCCGAGCTACGATAGTCTCAGGGGGATAGCCATGAATCCGCTGCTAAAGAAGAAACTGGAACACATCCAGGAGCAGGTCGGCGCGTTGCAAGGGGTCCTACAGGTGAATCGCGAGGACGTCCTCCTCCAGCACCAGGAAAAGGAGGACCTGCTGCAAGAGAAGTGGAGCGACCGCAAGCGGGTGACGACGCTCGACCGCATCGCCAAGGACTACAAAGTCCTACAAGAGCAAAATACCGTCTATGCGCAGGAACGCAAAGAGATCAAGGAGCGCCTGGCGCGCGTCATCCGGTTCACAAAATCGCTGCACAACGCCTCCAGACCATGATCGAGGACCGGGCAAAGGTCCGCATCGCGGGGAAAACCATCACTGTGCCGATCTACTATGACCGGCGGACGACCCTGCGGCTTGCGAAGCGCCTGGACGAGAGGATCCAGGAAATCGAGAAGGCGAGCGAGCGTATAGACACGCAGGCATTTGCGCTGGAGGCAGCGCTCTCCTTTGCCGCCGAACTCGCCGCTGCCGAACAAGAGCGCGAAGATGAGACCACTCAAGCCTTCAATGACCTGGATCGCCTGTCCAAGACCCTGGACGAGCTGCTAAGGAAGTACGGCATCCACGACCGCTAAAACGCCTTCCGAACTCAAACCGGCCTTTATCAGGACCAAATCAACAGATCGACCGTGCCTCCCGTCCTCTATGGGCATGAGTCAGGAATCGGGGTATCTCGTTCCCACGGTCTTCCGTGGGAACGTAAGCGCTCTATGGGCATTATCTCGTTCCAACGGAGGACCGTGGGAACGAGTCACGACTGACGCCGTAGTCCCTGGGGGCACGTACGGCCCGGGGCACTGCCGGCCTGATCTTCGTCTCGGCAGTGTATCTTTCCACGCCTGACCGGAAGGCTGGGACGCAGTTCAGAGAACCTCAGATCCATGCCCGGTATGGGCGCTGCTAGCAGCGTACCTTCAGCAGTGCGACCCGCGCATAGCCTGCACACTCAACGTCTGATAATATATATTATGTTAATTTATTCCCGGGCTGACTCCTTGCCCTATACCGCTATTTACTCCGCTCCGTTCTCACGCCTAACCGTGGTGTCATATATCTACCTAAGTTTTCATGTGAGGATGGGCCTCTATAGGCTTTCAGCTTAACAACTTACGCGCTTCATCCTAGGAGTGAAGGCTGAGTGCTCGCGCGGATTTTCAGTGGTTTTTTAAGGCGGCCCATTTTGCGCGCGAGCCTAAGCTGCGAACACCGTGGAACAGGCTTGCCCTGATGGGTATCTGAGAGATTCGTTTCACGCTGTTTCAGCTTCGGCGGGGCTCCCCCACTTTCTGCAGGAAATATCTCAAATCGAGTTTGAGCTGAGCATTTGAATATCCCAAGCGCCTCTTTCAGCCCAATTAGCCCAAAGCGCTCGAGGATGCCCCAGAGTCAATTTTCCGCTTCTCCGAGTATGATGGATCGGTAAATCGGGCTATTATTCGAGGCCCCAGATACACGGTGTCACCAGTTCGACCGAATTGCCCGCCGGATCCCGGAAGTAGAACGAGAAACCACCGTTGGGCCAGGTATGCTCCAGCTCGATTTCGACCTTCTCTCCTTCGAGCTTCGAGCGCCATGTGTCGATTTCGTCCTCGCCCATCTCAAAGGCGACATGTCCCTCGCCGGTCGCCCCATGCGTCGGCACGCCGTTCGCTGCGGCTTTGCGGGTTCGCTCCGGATTGAAAAGTAGAAAGACGCCGTCGCCGCTCCTGAAGAAGGTATGGCGGCCCTCGAGTTTGGCGTAGACGGCCAGACCCAACACGCGGGAGTAGAATTCCTCTGCCTTCTCCAAATCGTCGACATAGAGGCAGGTCTCGATCACGCGTGGTGGCTGCATCGTCGTTTCCCTCTCTGTCTGCAATCCGTTAAACTTCCTGTCCACAGGGAACCGGGCCGATTCTCGATGAGCACGCAATCCACCGAAACCAAGTATCTCTTTTTATACCCCAGCTCCTATCTCGACGGCCTAGCCCCACTGGCAGCCGCGGCCGTCTCCTTCGCCGTCTACCTATGGACGCTTGCACCGACGGTGACCGGCGAGGACAGCGGCGAGCTTATCGCGGCGGCGTTTACGCTCGGCATCCCGCATCCCCCCGGTTACCCGCTATGGTGCCTGCTCGCGAAGGCCTTCATCCAGTGGATTCCATACGGGGACGTGGCGTGGCGCGCCAACCTCCTGTCCGCCGTTCTCGCCTCGTTCACTATCTACATTGTAGGTCTGATCGTCTTGCATCTCACACGCAGCCGCTTGGCCGCCTTCGCGGGCCCTTTAGCGCTCGCGTTCTCACTCGAGTTCTGGGAACAGAGCGTTATCGCGGAAGTCTACACGCTGAACGCCCTTTTTGTCGCGCTCTGCGTTTATATCCTTCTGCGCTGGTCGAAAACCTTGGAGCCGCGCCTCCTTTATGCCTTTGCGCTTGTCTACGGCTTGAGTCTTTGCAATCACGGCACCATGTTGCTGCTCTTGCCGGTCTTCGCCCTCTACATCCTCCTCCTGGATAGAAACACGCTCCACAGAGCCCGCCAGTACGCCGTAATGCTCGGTCTGGGCCTGCTCGGGCTCTCGCTCTACCTCTACCTTCCTATCCGTTCCCTCGCCGATCCCGCCATGGATTGGGGTAACCCGGAGTCCTGGTCAGGATTCTGGGACGTGCTATTCCGCCGGCAATACGCTCATCTGATCACCGGCAACCCGCGTACGCTCGGACACTTCTTTCTGCAAACTTCGACTTTCGCGAAGCTCTATGCGTGGGAATTCACGCCATGGGTGGGTCTGCTTGCAATTTTAGGGTGTCTCCGCCTTTGGCGCGATGAAAAGGCCGCCTGCCTCTTACTGCTCTCGACTTTTCTAGCCGTTGCACTTGGGGCGATACTGCTCCCCAACTTCAACCTCGAGCACCATTGGGTCTGGATGAACTCGACGTACTGGATCCCCGCCTATCTTGTCGCGGCAGTATTCATCGGCGTCACGATCGCGGCCATTGCGCAGGTCCCCACCGTCCCCAAAATCGTCGCCCCCATCCTGGCCGCGATTATCGTGGCGAGCCCCTTCGAGGCGCACTTCAGGCACAACGACAGGGGCGCATCCTATCTCGCGCGGGACTACGCCCAAAACCTGCTCGACACGATGGCGCCGAACGCGATCTATTATGGCAGCGGCGACCACACCGTGTTCCCTCTGCTCTATCTGCAGATCGTCGAGGGCAAACGCCCGGACGTCGTGGTGCTCAACAAATACGGCTATCCAGAGCCCGAACTCTATGCCGGCATGCCGGAGGAGTTGCGCGCGGGCATGGCGCGGCCCCCGAGCAAGGCCGACACGGAGCGGATTTTTGCTTGGCTGCTGGATGACAACGGCCGTCCCGCCTACTCGACGATCAAGCGCCCGCACGGCTCGCGCCGCGTTAGCACCGAGGGGCTCCTTTATCGTTACCTCGCATCCGATGAAGAAGCGGAGGAGAAGGATTTTTGGTCGGACTACGCCTGGTACACGCTCGACGAGGAGGCCGTCCGCGGCGACTGGACTTCCGCGCTGATCCTTTTCGAGGTCAATTTTGCACGTGCACGGATGTATTTCGAGGAGGGCGAGGCCGGCCAGGCCACCGTATCGCTTCTCAAGGCGGAGGGTCTCGTCCGGCGAGACAAGCACGCGCTGAATAACCTTGGGACCCTCGCGGCGGAGTACGGCGAGCTCGAGCAGGCGCGAGACTACTTCACAAAGGCACTCGAGGCGGACCCGGCCTTTGTGCGCGCGCATCTAAACCTGTCCAAGGCATACTTAAAGCTCGGGGAACCTGTCGAGGCCCTCGCCGAAGCAGAAGCGGTCCTCCAAGGAGAAGCGGAAAACGCCGACGCGCTCGCGCTGCAAAAAAAAGCACTGCAAGGCGTGCACGCCTTGCAGTGAATAGCCTAACTATAGAGTTTGAGACTACTGGTTCTGGATGCTGCCGCTCCCAACGCCTTCGCTCGGGAACCAGTCGTCGTCGTCCGCTGCCGCCTCGACTTTGCTCACGGTCAGGATTTTCATGCCGTCCTTGGTCACCAGCGTGCCGGTCGCGGTCACCTCTTTGCCCATGTGCTCGACCATCATCTCTTTGGCGGATTTGTGGCCCGCTCCCATGACCAAGTACAGCTGCTCCTTGCCATCATCGTCGAGCGTTGCAAATCCAATGGGCTGGCCCTTCTCAGCACAGGTCTGCGCACAAGATGCATGGGCCTCGCCGGAGCGTCCGCTAAGATAGCACTGAATATCCACGGGCTCGCCTGTGATGCTTAGCTCAACAGCATCTTCCGCGCCGGCCGAAACCATTTGAATCAGTGAGACCGCCAAAACCGCTATGGCAACACACGCTGCTCGCATCGCAGAACTCCTCGTTCAGTCTCCAGCGCTGACTGAGCTTACGGTCAGAATTTTCAGGCCGTTTTTCTCAACGACTGTACCCTTGGCCTCGACCATTTTGCCCATGTGCGCGGCCATATAGTCCTTCGCCGGCTTCTTGTCTGCGCCCATGACGAGGTACATCTGCTCTTTCCCGTCTTCGTCCTTGGTCACGAATCCGATCGGCAAGCCTTTCTCGGCGCAAGTGGTCGCGCAGGCGGCATGCCCTTCTCCCCGCTGGCCACCGAGATAACACTGGATGTCTACCGGCTCACCTTTGAGCGTTACTTCGTCTGCGGCGCTCGCGCCCAGAAAAGGCGCCATCGCCATGGCCAGCATGATGAAAAACAGACCATATCTCGTCGTCATCGCTCCATCTCCCTTTTTGGTCTAAGTACCCTCTACACAAACACACAGCCCTCATCATAGCAATTTCCTGGCCTCCGCTCAAGCGCATAATAAATCGCTTTTCGACGGACATGACGCTTCCGCGGTGGCGCGATGTGGCGAGGTCACGGGCAGAGCGCGACATTTCCCCTACTCAATGCGCTATGCCTTGCAGTCTCGCTAAGCGAAAGTGCGAAACAAG
>JASJYE010000214.1 GCA_030123645.1 Candidatus Hydrogenedentota bacterium
GGGGGATAAGACTATGAAGTTAAAGGACTTAGTACTGACTGCGCTCTGTGCGGCGGCGGTTGCGATCCTGCTACCCGCATGCGCGAGTATGGATGCATATGGCGGCGCGGGGGTGGCTATCGGCTCGGGCACGGCTGTGCATGCCCCCGTGGTCCATTCTGGCGGCCCGCCTGACCATGCGCCCGCGCACGGTTACCGGAAGAAACACCATCACCATGACGTCGAGCTGGTGTACGATTCGGGGCTTGGAGTCTACCTCGTCGCGGGGCATGATGGGCTGTATTTCCATGGCGACTACTTCTATCGGATGGACGGCGGCGGCTCATGGCGAGTCAGCCTGAATCTGAACGGCCCTTGGGAACCCTCGGGGGGGCATGGTGTACCTCCCGGCCTTGCAAAGCACGGCAAGAACAAAGGCAAATGGAAGAGCCAAGGCAAGGGCAAGGGCAAAGGCAAAGGCAAAGGCAAGGGATGAGGGAAGGCCTAGCCTGAGCCGAGGCCTATCCTCGCACAGCTTAAAATCATCGGCATTGTCATGATACTGGCCCCGCTGATGCAGTGGCGGCCCTGAACGTACTCCGGCGCCGAGCAGGGAAGCGCTATGTGGATCTTGCATAACTTCTCGATCATCGGCCACTTCCACTATTGTCTGAGGCGCGGGTCCATGGCGTCGCGGAAGCCCTCGCCGACGAGGTTGAAGGCCGTGACCGTGATGAAGATCGCCAGTCCCGGGAAGGTCACAAGCCACCACGCGAAGTCGATGTATTCCTTCGATTGCTTGAGTATTTCGCCCCAGCTCGCCGTCGGCGGCGGGACGCCGAAACCTAGGAAACTGAGGGCGGATTCCAGCAGAATGGCCCCGGCGACTCCGAAAGTGGCGTTCACCAGTACGGGGGCGAGCGCGTTTGGCAGAAGATGCCGAAATATGATCTGCGCGTCGCTAAGTCCTGTTGCTATCGCTGCGGTAGCGAAGTCGCTCTCACGGAGTTTCAAGAATTCGCCGCGTACGAGACGAGCAGCGCCGGTCCACGTAGTAATTCCAATGGCGATCATAATGTTATAGATGCTTTGCGGCAGGAATGCTATCAGCGCAAGGATGAATATCAGCGTGGGGAAGCAGAGCATGATCTCGATTAGCCGCAGGATTACCGCGTCGACCTTGCCACCGTAGTATCCGGCGACGGAGCCGAGAACGATTCCGATAGTCACCGATATGCCGACTGCGATGAAGCCGATGGTTAACGAAATGCGCGTACCCCAAATAATCCGGCTTAGCACGTCCCGTCCGCGGTTGTCGGTGCCAAGCCAATGCTCACTTGTCGGTTTTTCAAGGATCTTGAATAGATCTGACCGGTCGGGCGCAATCCGAATGACGGGCCAGACCGCCGATTCATCTTCAGCGGGCTCCCATTCGTCGAAGGCGACCGACACCAAGTCCCTATAGCCAATGACGTTGGGGAACCAATACATTTTTCCTTGGTAGGTGGCGTGGATCGGCACATCGCCCGCCAAGAACGGCGCGAACAGCGCGATAAGACCAAGCATGGCTAGGAGCGCGAGCGCGGCAACGCACAATCGGCGCTTGATGAACTGCCGCCATACGATTCGCCAGTAGCTTTGTTTCAGTCGTTTCGGCATTTTGTTAATGTCCGTCGGACCGCATGTCAGTCCCTACCTTAGTTTGATCCGGGGATCCACCATGGCGTAGAGGATGTCGGAGACGGCGAGTCCTATGAGCGTCAGTACCGCCGAGAATGACAGAATGCCCATGATCATCGGGTAGTCGCGCGCGAGGATCGCCTCAAAGCTCAAGCGGCCCATGCCTGGGATACTGAAAATGCTTTCTATGATCACGCTGCCCCCGATCATGGAGGGGAGCAGCGCGCCGAGCAGGGTTATAATTGGGATAAGCGAATTGCGCAAGGCGTACTTGTAGACGACTATCCGCTCGGAAAAACCGTAGGCTCGCGCCGTGCGGATGTAGTCTTGTCGAATCGTTTCGATCATTCCGGCGCGCGCGTAGCGCGACATCATCGCTAGGCTGCTGTAAGTGAGGCAGAACACCGGCAGCACCATATGCCACAAGCGATCTGCCAGCCATTCGTACCAGGGCCAATCGTCGGCGCCGACCGCGCTGACGCCGTAGACAGGAAACCAGTCGAGAAAGGCGCCGCCGCCCAAGAAGAACATCAGCAGCATGGCCACCCAGAAGTTGGGAAGACTGTAGAGGATGAACAGACCCAACGTGGATATTCGATCGCCGACGGAGTATTGGTGCGTCGCCGAGAAAATTCCCAAGGGTACAGAGAACAAGTATATGAGGAAGAGCGATATGAGATTGAGCTGTATCGTTATCGGAAGGGACTCGAGGATGCGGGCGGTGACGGGCCGATGGTCCTTGTAGGAGTTTCCGAAGTCGAAGGTTACCATCTGGCGCAACCAGATGACGTATCGCTGATGGATGGGTTTGTCGAGGCCGTAAAGCTTCTTGGTCGCTTCGATGACCTCTTCTGAGAGGCTGCCCGCCGCCATCTCGGCGTGGTGCAGTTTGAGGAAGACGGGGCTCCCTGGGGCGAGCTGGACAACCATGAACGTGATGACGGTGATACCCAAAAAAGTGGGGATCATCAACAGGAGGCGTCGTACGAGGTAGGCTTTCAAATCGGGCGGCTCGCGAGAGTGATCAATATCCGCTGCTTAGTATTTCTGCCGATCTTTCGGCACCCACCATTCCTGGAAATCGAAGCCTAGAGGGTAGAATGTCACGTTCTGGAAGCGCTTGTCCATGGCGACCTTCCGCTGGCCGTTAAACAAGAACGTGTAGGGCTGTTCCTCGTGAAGGATTTCGTGGAATCGGTGGTACATCTTCGCCCTTTTTCCCGCGTCAAATTCCAAGCGGGCGTCTTCAAGAATTTTGTCCACTTCGTCGTTTACGAAACCGACGTAGTTCGACCCTTTCTCCGACTGGCTTGAATGCCAGATTTGGTAGTTGTCCGATTCGGCGCTGCTGACCCAGGCCATCGTGCATGCGTCGAAGTCCCGTTTGGTCACGCTCTCAAGGAAGGTCGCCCATTCCAAAGGCTTGATCCTAAAGTCGACCCCGGCCTTGTCCATCTGTTCCTTGAATACGGTGGCGATTCGTTCGTACGTGGAGCTGCCCGACGGCATGAGGAACTCGACTTTCAGGTCGATTCCGTCCTTGTCGCGGATTCCGTCGCTGTTCGTGTCTTTCCAACCCGCCTCGTCCAACAAAGCACGCGCCCGTGCAGGGTCATAGGCCCAAGGCTCGATTTCCTTGTTGTATTCGGGACTGTCCGGGAAATCGGGGCCGGTGACGACGCGGCCATAGTTGTAGAGCAGCGTCTCAACGATGGTCTGACGGTCGAGAAGCATCGTGAAAGCCCGCCGGACCCGCCTGTCCGAGAGCTGCGGCCGGCGCATGTTCCAGCCTATCCAACCGAAGCTGCCCTGATATCCTTCGGCGGACGACCAACCGATCAGTTTGTTGAATTTCCGTTCAAAGGCAGGTTTGGACGCCTGTTGCACCCACTGTTCCGAAGATAAACTCATGAAATCCATGTCACCGGCTTTGAGGGCCAGCAGGGCCGCGTTCGTATCGGATATCATGAGCCATCGGATTTTGTCCAGATACGGCTTCTTTTCGCCCCAATAGTCGTCACGCCGGGCGATGGTGATGTGAGAGCCGGTCGCCCATTCTTCGAAGACGTAGGGCCCGGATCCCACGGGCGCACGATTCACTTCGAGGGTATTGAAGTCGCCGTGCCCATAGATGTGCTTGGGCAGCACCCAGAGTTCCCCAAAGGTGCCCAAGTGGAGGAAGTAGGGTTTCGTACAACTTATCTGGATGGTATAGTCGTCGAGCATATCCACCGATTCAACGTCGTTTAAGAAACTGCGGATAGTTGCAGTGTCGTTGGCGGGGTTCATGATGGCGTCAAAAGTGAATTTAACGTCTCGGGCGCTAAGGGGCTTCCCGTCCGAGAATTTCACGTCATCTCGCAGATAGAACGTGTAAGTTAAATGGTCGTCCGAGATTTCGTAGGACTTCGCGATATGCGGTTCTAATTCGAGGGTATCGTAGTTGCGTTTCAGCAATGTCTCGAAGATGTTCTGATTGACGATCTGAACCGAGCCTGCTCCCGACGCCGCTAGATAAGGGTTCAACGTGGCCGGTTCGCCGCTTTCGTGGACAATGAGCCAGTCGCCCGTCACCGGATCGCCCACGTCAGCAAGGGAGGCGCCCCCATCGCTTTCAGGGCCATCGGTCCCGCCGCAGGCGCTAAGCAGGAGAGCGGAGGCGATTAGGAGTGCCAAAGGGAGGAGATGCGAGGATGCAGCTTTCATCGGAGTCTGCGTCGATGGGGTTGTCGTGGCGAAACCCTCCGTAGACCGTAGCGGCGCTTTGGGAAACGCGGGGTCCGGCCCAGTTACCCCCTGGTTCTTAGCCAGCGATGGTAGCACAAAACGCCGAAACAGAAAAAAGGCGCCGGATTGGGTGCAATCCGGCGCCTCGGGGTTTGGCGTTACATCATTCCGTCCATACCGCCCATACCGCCCATTCCACCCATACCGCCCATTCCGCCCATACCTCCACCTCCCGGCGGCATCGCGGGGGCCGTGTCGTCTTTTGGGATATCGGTGACGAGACACTCGGTTGTGATGAACGCGCCCGCGACGCTCACGGCGTTCTGCGAGGCCGTGCGCAACACCTTGGCCGGATCGAGAATCCCCGCCTGCACCAAATTTTCCATTTCGCCCGTCTCCGCGTTGAAACCGGCATTTTGCTTGGCGGCATCGACTTGGCCCACGATAACGGCGCCTTCGTGGCCCGCGTTCTGGGCAATATGATAGAGCGGGGCCGAGAACGCATCGTAGACAATCCGCGCGCCCGTCTTCTGGTCGCCTTTGAGCCTTAGATTGGACAGCTTGTCGCGGACCCGCAAAAATGTTAGGCCGCCCCCCGCCACAACGCCTTCTTCCATGGCCGCGCGCGTCGCGCTCAAGGCGTCCTGCGTGCGCGCCTTCTTTTCCTTCAATTCGATTTCCGTTGCCGCGCCGACCC
>JASJYE010000215.1 GCA_030123645.1 Candidatus Hydrogenedentota bacterium
CAGGCTTCAATATCCTGCTCATCATGTTAATCCTGTCGAAAAAAAGGTTTCGGTGCAGGCCCCTTTTAGGGGCCTTGCGCAAGCCACCAGTTCTACTGGTGCTTCTGACTGTCCTATTTGAAAATAGCCGTTCCTATGCGTACCTCGGTGGCTCCTTCTTCGACGGCCACCTCGAAATCATTCGTCATCCCCATCGACAATTCCTTGAGGCCCAGCGCCTCGGCCAACTGGCGCAATCGCGCGAAGACGGGCCGGGCCTCCTCGGGGTCGTCCACGATCGGGGCCATGGTCATCAGACCCATGACACGCAAGTGCGGCATATCCTTAATCTTCTCCAAGGCGTCCTGAACGGATTCTAGTGTGAAACCACCCTTGCTCTCCTCTCCGGCCACGTTCACCTGCAACAGGACATCGAGGGTTTTCCCCCCTGCCTCGCAACGTTTCTCAAGCTCGGCGGCAAGATCGAGGCGGTCCACCGAGTCGACCCGATCGAAAAGGGCCACGACCTCGCGCGCCTTGCGCCGCTGGATGTGGCCTATCATATGCCATCGTACATCGGGCCCCAGTGCTTCGATTTTAGGCCGCGCGGTCTCGACACGGTTCTCGCCAAGTTCCGAGCAGCCCAGCTCGACGAGGATCCGTGCCTCCTCTTCCCCCACCGATTTCGTGACCGGGATGAGCTTGATGTCGCCCGGAGCGCGTCCCGCACGTTCAGCCGCCCGCGCTATCCGCCCTTCGATGCTTTGAATATTCTCTCTGATTTTGTTCCGCATCGAACAACCGCGTGGCCGACGTTTTGAAAAGCCTTATGATAGGGGGACTTTGGAGGCGGATCAAGATTCGGGCCGGGCTGCCTCGTGCGCGCGTAGCAGGGCCTTTGGCCGACATGTTAGGATGGCCTGGAAAGGGGAAGTGGTGAGGACGAGCCCTTCAAGATCTTTCTGCGTTGCGGTATGCGGCGCTCTGGTTGCGATCCTCGCGCTCTGCTCGTGTGCCCTCCCTGCCTCATCCGCCTCGCCCTTCGACGGCGCGCGCGCCTATCAACTCCTCGAGGAGATCGTCGCCATCGGGCCACGCGTGTCGGGGACGGTGCAGAGCGCTCGGACCCGCACAATAATTCGGCGCGAGCTCGAGGCCGCGGGCCTGCGTGTGGAAGAGCACCGCTTCGAGGCGGCGACGCCCCTGGGCGTCCGGGACATGGTGAACGTGGTCGCGATCGTGGAGGGGACCCGGCCGGGGGTGATTATTCTCGGAAACCACTACGATACGAAATACTTTCCGGATTTTAAGTTCGTGGGCGCGAACGACGGAGGCTCGACGACCGCTTGGATGATCGAGATGGCGCGGACGCTCGGGCCGGCGCGCGATGGATATACGGTGTGGCTCTGCTGGTTCGACGGCGAAGAGGCCTTCGTGAAGTGGTCGCCGGGCGACAAACTCTATGGCAGCTCCGCGATGGTGCGGCGTCTGCGGGAGGAGGACCGGCTTAGCGACGTGCGCGCCATGATCAACGTAGACATGATCGGCGATTGCGAACTGAACATCTTGAAGGATCGCGATGCCCCGGAGTGGATGACGAAGGTCGTGTGGCAGGCGGCGAATGAGCTCGGATACCACAAGCACTTCGATGCGGTCAGCCAGGAGATCGAAGACGATCATTACCCTTTCCGCAGCGCGGGAATTCCGGCGATGGAGCTGATAGATTTCCGCTATGGCGGCGGCCGTGTCCAGCACGAGATGAACTGGCACACCGTCCGCGACCGCATGGACCTTGTGTGCGCTGAGAGCCTGAAGATCGTCGGGGACGTGATCTTTCAGGCGCTTCCCCGCTTGGATCAATCGCTCCTTAGAATGGAGAGACAAGAGGACGCTCTTGAGGATTGAAGAGGAAATATCGTGGCTGGCAGAGGTACCGCTGGACGAAATGCAGCGCATCGTCGATGCCCTCTACCGGGTCCACCGGCTTCACGAGTCGGTCACCGATCTAGACGGCCTGCTCGATGCGCTCTTGGAGGAAAGCCAGGCCGTCGCGCATGCGGAGGCGAGTTCGCTGTTGCTCTACGACCCGGCCCTGGATGAGCTGTACTTTCACATGGCCAAGGGCGAAAGGGGCGACCAGCAGGCGCTCACGCAAGGGCTGCGCCTCAAGCTCGGCGAGGGCGTCGCCGGAATCGCGGCCGAGACGCGCGCCTCGCTGAACGTGGCGGACGCCCACAGCGACCCGCGCGTGCACCGCAGAGCCGATCGCCTCTCGAATTTTGAGACGCGATCGTTGCTTGCCGTGCCGCTCCTGGATAACGAGGAATTGCTCGGCGTCCTTGAACTTGTGAATAAGGTCGGCGGCGGGCCCTTTACGGATTTCGACCAGCGTGTAATGGAAATCTTTTCTTCCCAGGCCGCCTCGGCGATAGGCCGCGCGCGGCTCATTGCAGAGAATCTCCGGTCGGAGCGGCTCGCGGCCGTGGGCCAGGCAGTGGCGGGGCTGTCGCACTACACGAAGAACATCATCCACGGTATGCTCGGCAGTGTGGAGCTCGTCGACGAGGGACTCAATGACGAGAAGCGCGAGCTGGTCGAAGGGGCCTGGCCAATACTCAAGCGCAGCGTCAGCCGCCTGACCCATGTCGTGGAAGACATGCTGGCCTTCTCAAAGCCGCGGGAACCGCTCTATGAATCCTGCGACTTCCAGCAGGTGGTTAATGAGGCGGCCGAGGGCTTCCGAGAACTTTTCGAACGGCGCAACGTCGCGCTCGAGGTAGAAACGCAGGGAATCGGAGACGGAAATCCGGTCTGGCTGGATGCGCGCGGCCTTCACCGGTGCATATTGAATCTGCTGACCAACGCGGGCGACGCCGTGCCGATCGATCGGGGCCGCATCCGATTGTCTGTAAAGAAGGCCGGGGACGCGCTGGAAATCGAAGTTGCGGACAACGGTCCGGGCATCCCGGAGGAAAGCCGGCATCGGATATTTGAGGCGTTCTTTTCGACCAAAGGTTCGGGCGGGACCGGATTGGGGCTCGCGGTCACGCAGAAAATCGTCGCCGAGCACGGAGGAACGATCGATGTGTCCGAAAGCGATCTGGGCGGCGCGTGCTTCCAATTGCGTCTGACTGCCCACAAGCCCCGGGCTGAAGGAGCTGATATTGGCTAAGAAGGCGGCGAAGAAAAGAAAGAAAAAGCGGAACAGACAGCCGGTGCGCAAGGTAGAAAATAAGGCCGAGAAGAAAGGCATCGAGGCTGTTGGCTGGGGCTTTTGGCTGATTTGCTTCGTGCTACTCTTTGGCCCGTGCTGCTACCTGGGATACACCTACAGCATGGGTGACCGGAAAGGCGGTTTGTTGCCGTGGGTCATCGGCTTCTCCCTGGCGGCCTTAGGGGCAGGCCTGTTGTCTTTGGTGGCGAACTTTATCGTTCAGAAGCGCATTGAGATCCGGCAAAAACGGGCGCGCAAAGCGAAGTAGGGGACCGCTTTAATGTCGGCGGACCTCAAGCGAGCGAAGCGGCAGACTCGATCCCCTGGCGCGACGGGACAGCGGAATCTGTTGAAAAGGCGCGTCATGACGGCTCGTTTCCTGAGACACCGTACAAAAGGGGCCGCTGAAGACTTCGCATTGACGTTGGCCAAGCCTTTCTGTAAACTATGCAAAGACGGTTTCGCGTAATCAAGTAGAATATCTCTATCGCCCGGGTCAAACTGTTCGTTTGGGTGCGGGAGTTTTCCATGACTAAGTCCGATCGTAGCGCAATGAGAGAAAGCGATGGTAGACTGGATACACCCATGACGGACGTTTGGGACATAGCACATTATGTCGAGGCCCATCCTGACAATCACGCTCAGCGATGGCGTCTGGCCAAGAAGCTATATATGGCATGGGAGTACCGCCTCGCCCTCGAGCACCTTCAGGTGCTGAAGAACGAATGGGAGCGGCAAATCAACGTGAGCCGCTATCTGGCCGCGACATATTACCGGCTTTCGAGGTACGACGATGCGATACGCGAACTCGAGTCGGCGATATCCGAGTGGCCGGACGAAGTCGGGCTCTACGAACAACTGGCACGAACGCTCGACGCCGCCGGGAGGAAGCCCGAGGCCATCGAAGTCTGGGAAAAAATCGCTCGACAGGAGCCGGACCACCCCTTTGCGAAGCGTGCCGTCGAACATCTTCGGAGGATGGAGCGCAAGGAACTTGAATCGTCCGGGGCACAGACTCCCGCCGCCGCCGCTGCAGCGGAGCTGATGGAAGCGAGTTGCCCGCATTGCGGCGCAATGAACAGCGCGGAATTCACGCGCTGCTGGCAGTGTCACGGCTCGATGCCGGAGGCGGGACAGGTCGAGGAGGAGCAGGAGTCGTCGGTCCAAGCGCTCATTCGGGAAAGCGAGTCAAGCTGGGGGCTTGTTAGCGGTCTAGCGATCGCCGGGCTCCTCGCATTGGGGGTTTATTTAACGCTCCGGGCGTTTGCGGGACAACAGCCCCATGCCCTGGGGGACATTCCCGAAACGCTTTCCGGATTTCTCTTGAGTACGCTGCTGATAACCAGGGTGATTGTCGGTCTTACAGCGCTCATCGTCTGGCCCATTTTGTGGCGCGTCTCCGCACTGTTTGCCGGCATGGACGATATCCAAAACGACGTGCTGTACCGTTGCGGCGCGGTTTTGGCGTGTGTCACCTACATCGTTTCATGGGTTCCCGGCTCGCTGATCTATTTGATCGTCCTCGTGCCGGCTGTTCTCTCATGCGCTCTTGCCTTCGGCGCGCTCAAGGGCAAGGGGCCTTTCGCGCGTACCTTTTCCCTCTGGGTCGTTCAGGGCGCCGCCATGGCGATCGTGGTCGTAGCGCTCCTGGCCGGACGGCACGGCATCGGCATTGTGACCGATGTTCCAGCCATGTTCCGTTTCGCCTCGAGCGAAGTGCAAACCTCCATGGAGCGCGAGGCCTGGACGCCCTTCGAACTCGGCCTGCGATGGGAGTCGTCGGGGTCGAAATGGCTGGACGAGAACGCGTCGACCGTAAGAATCTCCGTGCAGACCGCCCCGCATA
>JASJYE010000216.1 GCA_030123645.1 Candidatus Hydrogenedentota bacterium
CACCCAGGCCGCCGTTATTGCGCTCGGGTTCTTCGTGCTCCTGCGCGACCGCCTCGCCAAGTAATCGAAGACGGGGCATGCACCCGAAAAGGGGCAGACCCTCGCCGCGAAATAACGGCCCAGCCCATCGCGCGCGGGGCATCGCCGTCTCAGTCTTTTGGTTGCTCTTCTACACCGCCGCGCCGGGCTAGAGCGTCTTGAACACTTCCCGCGCCGCGTCGAGCGTCTGGTCGATTTCGGCGTCTACGTGTTCGGTGCTGGCGAAGTAGGTCTCGAATGCCGAGGGCGCGAAATACACGCCGCGCTCGAGCATCCCGTGGAAGAATTTCGCGTAGCGCTCCGTGTCCGATTTGAGCGCGTCCTGGTAATTCTCGACAGGCCCTTCGTTAAAGAACATGCCGGCCATTGCGCCGGCCTGCGTGAGCGTCACCGGCACACCCGCCTCCTTCGCGATCGACTCCATGCCCTCGCCCAGTACGGTCAGCGAGCGCTCGACCTCGTCCAGCACGCCAGGCACTTCTAGTTCATCGAGCGTCGCCAGTCCTGCCGCAGTCGCGAGCGGGTTCCCGGAAAGCGTCCCGGCCTGATATACCGGACCGACCGGCGATACAAGGTCCATGATCTCCGCCGGCCCGCCGTAGGCCCCGACCGGAAGCCCGCCGCCGATCACTTTCCCCAGCGTCACGAGGTCCGGCGTCACACCGAAGCGTTTCTGCGCGCCGCCCATCGACACGCGGAACCCGGTCATCACCTCGTCGAAGATCAAGAGCGCGCCGTGCTTTGTCGTCAGGCGCCGTAGCTCTTCGAGGTAGTCCGCGTTCGGCGGTATGCATCCCATATTCCCCGCGACCGGCTCGAGAATCAAACACGCGATTTCATCCCCACGTTTTTCGAAGGCCTCCTCGGCCGCGTCCGGGTCGTTAAAGGGAATCGTCAGCGTGGACTGCGCATGCGCGATGGGAATCCCCGGACTCGTCGGCGTGCCGAAGGTTGTCGGGCCGCTTCCCGCCGCCACGAGCAACCCATCGACGTGCCCGTGATAGCCTCCCTCGATTTTTAGCACGATGTCGCGTCCCGTATACCCCCGGGCGAGCCGGATCGCGCTCATCGTGGCCTCGGTGCCGCTATTGACCAGGCGCACCTTCTCGATACAAGGCACGTGGCCCGCGAGTTTCTCCGCGAGTGTGACTTCCGCCTCGGTGGGGATACCGAAGCTCGAGCCCCCCTCGAGCGCCTTCGCGACCGACTCGACGACGCGGGGATGCGCGTGTCCCAGAATCAGCGGTCCCCACGACAGGACATAATCGATATACTCGTTGCCATCGACGTCGGTGATCCGCGCACCCTTGCCCGACGCCACGAAAAAGGGATCGCCCCCTACCGCCTTAAAGGCCCTTACCGGACTGTTTACCCCGCCGACGAGCACCTCGTTCGCGCGCTGCCACAGCGCCGCCGATCGCGCGTGCTCCATGGTCGCCTCCCCGGAAAGGATCAGTGGATACCCGCGACCTGTGCGAGCGCGGTCTCGTAGCCGCCGTCGAACTCGATCCGTGTCACTTCGTTAAACCGAAAGCGCTTTGAACCACTCCATTTCGCGTCCGGATCCATCGCACGCAGGGTAAACGTCTTGTCGCTGACCGAATCCAAGGAACCGATCCAGCACTCGTCCCCGTTTATCTCCTCGCGATGCACCACGAGCAGCGGGAAGTGCTCATCGATCGATCGCAGTGCGGCTTTCATGCTCGTTAAGTCCACCAGCGTCGGGCGCGCAGGCTCCATCCTGCGAATCGCCAACGCTTTCTCGATGAACCTGTAATTATCGAATTGGCAGAGGACCTCCGTGATGTCCTCCGTTCGGAGGACGACATAGCCGTCCAGCTCGATTCGATCATCGACGATGTGCAGCAGCACGTACCTGCTGTTCGCGTCGACCACGTACCCCCGGTCGTAACAATCGTTCTCCTCGAAGCACTTACGGTAACACAACACCATCTTCCGGTAACGCTTCGCCGTAAGGACCTTCTTAAGGATCTCCTCCCTCGACATCACCCACTCCCTTACCGCAACTTCCTTCACAGCTTTGCTCTATCATGCAAATTCCAGCGCCGCGTAGCAAGTCGAATCCAAAAAAAAATGACACGCACCGTGACGCGTGTTGACCCGGACGAGAAACAGAAGGGAGAGGCGGCCGTCCTACTCTTCCTTCTTCAACTCCCTATCGAGAATTTCATAGGCCTCATTCAAGCGCTATTTCGTGGCTTTCCCATGCTGCTCGAAGAGGATCTGGCCGTCCTCGCTAAGAAGAAAAACGTTGGCAGCATTGGTTTTACAGCGATTGCGCTTCGCCACAGCCCCGTTCCAATCCAGCAGCACCCAGTCGTAACTCTGCCAGATGATTTTCAGTACCGCCGTCCGCATCAGGCTCGTCGTCCGAGTCCATCAGCGTGAACCGCGGCGCCTTCTCCTTTTCCGGCGCCTGCTCAGCTTCCTCCGCAAAGCCCGCAAACGCGACTGCCAACACGCCCACCGGAAGTACACCAGCGCCCAAGCTCGTTCGAAGTTTCCTCATTCCGCAAGCCACTTTGCGGCGTCTTTCGCCCAGTAGGTGAGGATCAACTTCGCGCCCGCGCGCTTGATCGACAGCAGCGATTCCATCGCGACGCGTTTCTCATCCAGCCACCCCTTGGCCGCGGCGGCCTTGAGCATCGCGAACTCGCCGGACACGTTATAGGCCGCGATCGGCAACTCAAAATCGTCCGCCGCACGCCGGATCACATCGAGATAGGGTAGCGCCGGCTTCACCATCACAATATCAGCGCCTTCCTCGATGTCCAACTCGATTTCGCGTATCGCTTCCTTCAGGTTCGCAGGGTCCATCTGATACGAGGACCGGTCGCCGAACTGCGGCGGCGATTCCGCGGCCTCGCGAAACGGCCCATAAAAACCCGAGGCGAACTTCGCGGCGTAGGCCATAATCGGCACGTCCGAAAATCCTTCGTCGTCCAGCGCGAGCCGGATCTCGCCGACCCGGCCGTCCATCATGTCCGACGGCGCGACCATGTCCGCACCCGCGTTCACATGCGCCAACGATTCGCGCACCAGCAACTCGAGCGTCGCGTCGTTGTCCACATCCGGATTGCCATCGCGATTATCCATGATCACGCCGCAGTGCCCGTGGTCCGTGTACTCGCACATGCACACGTCCGTGATCACAACAAGTTCGGAACACGCGCGCTTAATCGCCTCGATCGCGCGGCACACGATCCCGTCTTCCGCGTAAGCCTCCGAGCCCTGCTCGTCCTTATGCTCCGGGATGCCGAACAAAATCACCGCCGGAATGCCCAGCCCCTCGACCTCTTTGCACTCCTCGACCAGCGTATCCACCGACCACTGGTAATTCCCCGGCATCGAGGAGATTTCCTTCTTCACCCCCTCGCCCGGGCGCACAAACAGCGGCAAGATCAAGTCATCCACGCTCAGCGACGTCTCACGCACCATCCGCCGCAGCGTCGCGTTCCGCCGCAACCGCCGCATTCGTGTTATCGGGAAGCTCATCTCAACTCTCTATCTTCATACCGTTCAAGCGCTTCGGCAAATCCGGGGACATCGTGCCGCATCGACTCGATTGCGATCTTCAACCCGGCTTCTTCCGCGGCCAGCGTCGTCTGCGGACCGATCGACGCGTAGACGGCCTCGCCGAGCGCCGCGATCCGCGTCGGGCCGAGGGTCTTAACATAATGACGTGCGGTGGAGCCGCTTGTAAAGGTCACGATGTCGGGCTGCGCGGCGACCAGCGCGTCCTTGGCTTCCTCAGACACCTGCGGGCAGACCGTCCGATAAACAACCACTTCCATGACCTCCGCCCCGAGGTCACGCAACCCCTCCGGCAGCGTGTCACGCGCCAACTCGCCTCGCGGCAGGAGAACGCGCCGCCGGGCGATGCCCGCCTCCGCCAGTTCCAATGCTGAGAGCACGCCCTCAGCAATAAATTCCTCCGGCACGAGATCCACCGCCACGCTGCGCTCTTCAAGTGCTGCCTCTGTCGCGGGACCGACCGCACACACCTTCGCGCCTTGCATGCTGAAGGGGACACCCCCGCGCTCCAGTACGTCCGCGAAACACCGCACGCCATTCGAACTCGTGAACACCACCCAATCGAATTCGTTCAGCGACGCCACATCGAAGCGGGCCTGGATCGGCTCGATTACGATAGTCGGAAACTCAATCACCTCTGCGCCGAGCGCCTCCAACGCCGCCGCCAACTTCCCTGCCTGCGCACGCGGACGCGTCACCACAACTTTTTTTCCAATTAAGGACATTTTAGATGCTTTCTCTTCTTTCTTTTTGGAAAAAAAGAAAGAAGCAAAGAAAAATCAATTCCGTTCTGTCCACAGATTAGCGGCGAGCCGGGAGCTGCAGCCGCAGGCTGCCTACGATTTCTTTTGGCTACCTTTTCTTTTTCCAAAGAAAAGGTAGAACTAAATCAACTCCGCGACGATCGCTTTTGCACCTGACGCGAGCAAATTTTCGGCCGCCTGATTGCCCAGCGATTCCGCATCGCTGCGGTTGCCTGACACCTCCGTGCGCAGCACCTGCGTCCCGTCAAGACTGCACACGCAACCATGCAAGGTCAGACTATCGCCCGCCGCACGCGCCAGCGCGCCGATCGGCACCTGACACCCGCCTCCGAGCGCAGCCAACATCGTGCGCTCCGCAGCCGTTTCAGCCGCCGCCGCGGCATCATGAATTTTCTCGAGCAAGGCCAGCAACTCGTCGTCATCCGCGCGCGCCTGAATGCCCAGCGCGCCCTGACCCGCCGCGGGCAACATAACATCCGCCGGCAACACCTCGGCGATCGCATCCGTCTGCCCGATCCGCTCCAGCCCAGCGCACGCGAGGATCGCGGCGTCCATTTCTTTTTTGTCGAGCACCTTAGCGACGCGCGTATCGATATTCCCGCGAATATCCACCACATTGAGCCCAGGCTTCCGCGCCAGCAGTTGCGCCCTGCGCCGCAGACTCGACGTGCCGACCCGC
>JASJYE010000217.1 GCA_030123645.1 Candidatus Hydrogenedentota bacterium
ATGGAATCCTCGGACTTCGCCAAACTCGCCGACCTCCTCGCCCACGATCTTTCGACCCTCGCAGAACGCGAAAGCAGCATCGTCCAACTTCTCCATTCAAAGGCGTAGAACTTCAAACCATTCCACGTGGATCGCGGGTCCTTGTCGATGGGTTCGCGGAAGAGAGGGACGAATTCTACAATTCCAATTGGCCCAAGATAGGGCCAACGGCCCGAATCCATACCAGCCTGGGGCGACGCCCCAGGCTGGTATAAAACGCGCCTTTGGCGCTCACCCAACAACGCTTATTTCGGAGTTATGCGCCGTCGTATACCAAAGCGGTGGTTCCGGGTAGGAATCCGGTGAGCTATCCGCCTAATGCGTTATAAGATTAGATGGATACGCTGCGTCGGTTGTGAGTACGAAGTCGTCAAAGAAGAGGAAGTCACGGGTGCCACCGTCAAGCGCAGCTTGGGGGTGTACCGTGCTGGCTTCGAACGCACCCCAAAACGAGTTTGGCGGTGGCACCCCTTTTTCGAACGACGGCGTGGTAGCAGCAAACGTATCAGTTTAATCTTAAAATGCCTTATGCCAAGTCCTTCAGCAGGGCCCGTGCGTGCGTCAGGCTGACCTCCGTCACCGACCCGTCAAGCAGCCGCGCGACTTCTTCCACGCGCGAACCCCTGTCAATGCGCGAAACATGCGTCGAGGTCTTCCCGTTCCGCGTCGTCTTCGAAACGTGATAATGCGTAAATCCGGCCGCCGCGATCTGGGGAAGATGCGTAATGCAAATCGTCTGATGCGACCGCGCGAGATCACGCAATCGAAACGCGACCTTCGTCGCCACCGGCCCCCCGATGCCGGCGTCGATCTCATCGAAAACCAGCGTTGGAATCCGGTCCGCATCCGCGAAAACCCCCTTCAACGCAAGCATGATGCGCGACAGTTCCCCGCCCGAGGCCACCTGCCGCAAGGCCTTCGGCGGCTCTCCCGGGTTTGCAGTCAACATAAAGGCGATCTGGTCCATCCCCGACGGGTTCAGTTCCGCGTCCTGGATGTCGATCTCCAGACGGCCTCCCTCGATTCCCAAGTCCTGCAGCGACGCCGTAATCTTTGCGTCCAATTCCGCCGCCGCCGACTTGCGTCTTTTCGAAAGGGCGCGCGCTTGATTCTTCGCTTTCGTCAACAACTCCCCGTGCTTGCAGCGTAATTCTTCCAAATCCCGATCGCGATTCTCGAAGGCCTCGATCTCCGAGACGATTCTGTCCCGGTAAGCGAGCACCTCCTCGATCGTGTCTCCATACTTCCGCTGCAAGGCCTGAATCGTCGATAGCCGCCCATTCACCGCGTCCAGCTCCCGCGGATCGTAGTCCGTCTCCTCCGTGTACTGGAAAAGTTCGGACGACAAGGCCTCCACCTCTGCCATCGCGTTCCGCGCCTGTGCCGCCATGGGTCCGAAGCGCTCGTCAATCGCCGCCAGTTCTTCAAGGTTGCCCACCGCCGCCCCCAGCGTGTCCAAGGCAGCCGAAGACTCGCCCGATTCCGAAAGAAGCCTCCGCGCATTCGACGCCAGAGAAAAGATCTTCTCCGCGTTGGCGATGAGATTGCGGCGCGACTTCAGCTCGGCCTCCTCACCCGGCCGCAGATCCGCCTTCTCGATCTCTTCGGCCTCAAAGCGCATGAAATCAATCTGCCGGGCCTGTTCCCGGTCATTCGATTCGAGGCCCGCGATACGCGCTTCAAGTTCGCGTAAGGCACGCACCAATTCGGCCAGGATCTCTCTCTTCGAGTCGAGACCCGCGAAGGAATCCAATAACGCAAGCTGCCGGTCCGTTTTCAACAGCGACTGGTGCTCGTGCTGCCCGTGAAGGTCCAGCAGCTCATCGCCGATCGCCGACTGCACCGAAACCGGAATCAGGCTGCCGTTCGCGTAGGCCTTGCTCCGCCCTTCAGGACTAAGCACCCGCGAGAGCAGCAGCTCCCCCTCCTCGAGCTCGATCGCATGCGATTCGAGAAGTTCCTGAAGCCGCGGAGTGGGGGAGGCGACCCTGAACAGGGCCTCGATCTTTGCGCTACGTGTCCCCGAGCGAATCGCCTCAGACGAAGCCCGGCCACCCAGCACAAGCATCAGCGCCCCGACGATAATCGACTTTCCCGCACCTGTCTCGCCCGTCAGCACGTTCAGCCCCGGGTCGAATTCCAACTCTACCTCGTCTATCAAGGCATAGTTCTGAATCCGCAGCGTTTGGAGCATAGATGCTTTCCCCTGGCCGCTCAGGACCGCACGATCAGATGGGCCAGAAATTCGCGATTCCCCGCAGGGCCCAACAACGGCGAGGGTATCACACCGCGCGATTCAAATCCCACTTGCCGCGCGAAATTCAGCACCGCATCGACGACTTCACGATGGACCGCCTCATCCCGTACCACCCCGCCTCTGCCCACCTGCTCCTTAGCGGCCTCGAATTGCGGTTTGATCAGCACGACACCTTCCGCGCCCGGTCCCAAAAGCCCCTTCACCGGTGGAAGCACCAGACGCAACGAAATGAACGAGCAGTCCACCGTAAAAAAATTGGGCCGCTCCTCGATGGCATCCGGATCCAGATGCCGGATGTTCGTCCGATCGAGAACGACCACACGCTCATCCTGACGAAGTCTCCAATGGAGCTGCCCATAACCTACATCGACGGCATACACCTTCGAAGCGCCCCCCTGTAGCAAGCAGTCCGTGAAGCCCCCGGTCGAGGCGCCAACATCGATGGCGACCTTCCCCTCCGCATCGATTCCGAAGTGCTTTAGCGCCGCCTCGAGCTTCTGGCCGCCCCGGCTGACGTAGCGCGGCCCTTCATCGATCACGACCGCCGTGCCCTCGTCGACTTGCTTTCCAGGCTTATCCAGAAGTGTCCCGTCAGCAGCCGACACCTTGCCCGTTCGAATCAGCCCCTGAGCCTGCGAACGCGACACCCCCGCCTGGCTCTGAACAAGGACATCAAGGCGCACCTTTGCCATCGCTTTCCCATCCGCACCTAGGCGTCCTCGAGCAAGGCAGCGGCATGAACGCTAATCGCTTCGCCGCGACCTTCCGGACCCAGGCCTTCGTTAGTCTTCGCCTTTACCGAGATTCGATCGGCTGAAATCTTAAGGCACCGCGCCAGATTCTCGCGCATTTCATCCAAGTGCGGGTCCAATGTGGGTTCCTGCGCGATGATCGTCGCGTCGATGTTCACAATCGAATATCCGTTTTTCATCACATGCGCGCCTGCTCTCGCAAGCAAATCGAGACTGTCCGCCCCTTCATGCTGCGGGTCCGTATCCGGAAAAAGCCGGCCGATATTGCCCAGCGCCGCCGCCCCAAGCAGCGCATCGATGATCGCGTGCGCAAGCGCGTCTCCGTCGGAATGTCCGGAGAGCCCTTTCGCGTGCGAAATCCTCACACCGCCCAGGACGAGCGCTAGCCCAGCCTCGAGACGGTGGAGATCGTAGCCCGTGCCGATTCGCATTAAACGGCCCCTTCCCGGATCAGGTGTTCAGCGAAGGCCAAATCGCTTTCAGTCGTGATCTTAATATTTCCAACCGAACCAGCGACGATCTTCACCTCGTGCCCGCCCGCTCGAACAAGCGTCGCATCGTCTGTATACCACACCCCGAGCTCGCGCGCCTTCTTGTGCGCCTCCCGGATTAGCGCCAGCCCAAACACTTGCGGCGTCTGACACGCCCACAAACGGCGCCGGTCTGGCGTGGCCGCCAGCATCCCCTCATCGTCGCTTTCCAGAATCGTATCCACACAAGGCGTCGCTACCGTCGCCGCCCCTGTCGTTCGTGCAGCGTCAATCACCTCGCGGATCGCCCGTTCCTCGATAAACGGCCTCGCCGCGTCGTGAATCGCCACCAAGTCCGTATCGTCATCGAAAGCGGCGAGGCCCTTCGCCACCGAAACTTGACGCTCCGAGCCCCCTTCAACAACCTGCACCGCCGAGCCCGGAAAGGATTCAGACACGATATCCTGCATTGCTTCTCGATGGGAAGGAGGAGCCACAACCACTGCTCCCTCAACGAGATCCACACATTCGAAGCGGCGCAGCGTACGCACCAGCAAAGGAACTCCCGCCACTTCGACCAGCCCCTTTGGCACGTCGCGTCCCAGACGCTTGCCCGGCCCCGCTGCGGCCACCAAGAGCCCCACGCTCATGCCGCCCGGCCTCCGCGAAGACAATTCACCTGCCTCAGAACGTAGCGGAGAATCGTGCGATGCGGCCCGAACCGGGACAAGATGATCTCCTCAAGCGCCACCATGCGCGCGCCGGGCATTACAAGACAGGAGCCGATGCGTACAGATCCGCGTCAGAGCGCCTGCCGGGTTTCTTCAGGAAGGACCTGCCCCAACTTTGTGAAAATCATCCGGCCGGCGGCGGTTTGCAAGACGCTCGTAACCACGACCGAGACACGCCGGCCCACATAATTACGGCCGCCATCCACGACAATCATCGTACCGTCGTCAAGGTATCCGACGCCCTGGTCCGCTTCCTTGCCTTCCTTCACAATCTTCACTTCGAGGTTCTCATCGGGCAGCGCAGTAGGCTTCAGCGCATTCGCGAGGTCATTAACATTCAGCACACCGATGCCCTCGATCTGCGCTACCTTGTTCAAGTTATAGTCAGTCGTCAGAATTTTCGCTTTATACTTGCGTGCGAGCGCGACAAGCTTCCCGTCTACCTCGCGAATCTCCTCAGGATCATCATCGATGATCTCGACCTCAACCTTTCCCGGGTTCTCCTGCATCGCCTTGAGGATGTCCAGCCCACGCCGGCCCTTCGTCCTTCGAAGCACGTCTGCCGAGTCCGCGACATGCTGCAGCTCTCTTAAGATAAAGCGCGGAACGACGAGCGTCCCCTCGATAAACCCGGATTCGACGATGTCCTGGATCCTCCCGTCGATAATCACGCTCGTATCCACAATCTTCGGATTGCCAAACTCCAGCTTCTGTCGCTTGACCACCGTCACCAGCGATTCCCA
>JASJYE010000012.1 GCA_030123645.1 Candidatus Hydrogenedentota bacterium
CCGCAACGGCCTCTCTTGCTTTTCTTTGTGTTCTGTGCGACTTTCCGGTTCAATCCCACATGCCTTGCGATTCTATGACAGGTTTCAATATCCTGCTCATCATGATAATCTTGTCAATCCTGTCGAAAAAAAGCTTTCGGTGTAGGCCCTTTTTAAGGGCCTTCCTCAAGCCACCAGTTCTACTGGTGGTTCTGACTCGAAGGCCTGAGATAAGGCAATTGTGTCCTCGATACACCTGATATGGGACCCGCGCGCCTTTCGAGAAAAAGACTAAGCCCTTTTCTGAAAAAGACTTAGCGCGGGCAGCCCCCTGGGCATGCAACCTGCTTCGTGAGCCTATGATTAGATGCGGCAAATGCGCTATAATAGCCACCGCAATAGCGACACTCTGCACCCTATGTTCTTTCGCCCCTGCCCGCGCACAGCGCCCCGTCCTTGAGGTACGTCTGGAGCAGGAAACGGCCCGGGTCGGCGAGCCGTACCGGGTCGTGTATGAGACGAGCTGGACGGGAGCTCCGGACGCCTTCGCCGTCCTTCCCACGGACCCTGAAACGGTCCCCTGGGCCACCTCGCGCTCCACGCAGATGGCGACGCGCGCTGAGGGCGCTAAGTTTTTCGTGACGCAGACAGTTGAATATGTGCCTTACGAAGCGGGCGAATTTGAAGTCTCTCCCTTCGTCGTGAGCTATTTCGATCCGGCATTGATCGAAGATTCCGAATCGACGTCGGAAGACGCCCCCGGCGAAGAGTTGCCCGAGCAACAAACAATTAGCGCCCCGGCTTTCACCGTGTCCGTACGAGCGGATTTGGGGCCGTACATTTTCTACGGGACGGCCTTGGCCTTGGTTGCAGCGCTCGGCGCCGCGGGTGCCTGGACGCTTCTACGGAGGCGGCGGCGTGCACGGCTCGAGGGCGCTTCCGAGGGCGTGGCCGTGCCGCAGACCGTACACGCGGTGCTGAATCTCGCGCGCCAGTACCGGCTGGACGGAAAATTTTACGAGTTCTACAAAGAATTATCGCGCGCCGCTACATTGCTCGCCCCGAGCGTAGCCGTGCGGAAGCTTCGCGAAAAACTCGAGGCCGATGCGAAGGATGTCGGTTATCGCGGAGTGCGGCCAAGCGATGACGAGATGGGGGGCTCTTTGAAAGACGGGGAACGGGCCATGCAAAGCGGCCCGGCTGACGATGGCTGCCGGGATAAATTGTGGGCACAGGGCACGCCCGTGAAGCGGATTTAAAAGGAGCGGAATAGATGGCGCAAACGGTTGAAGCGATTCGGCGCGACGTAGAGCAGCAATCGCAATTCGTGACCCGGCTGCGCACGGAGATAGCGCGAATCATCGTCGGGCAGGAATACATGATTGACCGCCTGCTCGTCGGGTTGCTGGCCAATGGCCACGTGCTGATCGAGGGGGTCCCGGGTCTGGCGAAGACCACGGCGGTCAAGACCCTCGCCGCTGCGCTGGACTGTACCTTCTCGCGCATCCAATTCACGCCCGATCTGCTGCCCGCCGACCTCATCGGCACACAGATATACAATCCGAAGGACGGCAACTTCACGATAAAAAAAGGGCCCCTGTTCGGCAACATCATATTGGCCGATGAAATCAACCGTGCGCCGGCCAAAGTACAGAGTGCGCTGCTTGAAGGCATGGAGGAGCGCCAAGTGACCATCGGCCAGGAGACCTTCCAGCTCGAGGCGCCCTTCATGGTGCTTGCGACCCAAAACCCCATCGAGCAGGAAGGCACCTATCCCTTGCCGGAGGCCCAGGTAGACCGCTTCATGTTAAAACTGCGCGTTTCCTATCCCACGCGCGCCGAAGAGCGGGAAATCATGGACCGGGTCGACTTGCTCCACGCCACCGAGGTCAGGGTCGTGGCCTCGAAAGAGGAGATCCTGACGGCGCGGGAAGTAGTGAATGAGGTCTACGTGGACGAGAAGGCGAAGAACTACATCGTCGATCTCGTGCGGGCGACACGGCATCCGGAGGCTTTCGGGCTCGAGCTGCAGAACCTGATCGAGTACGGGGCCTCCCCGCGTGCGACGATATATCTCCAACAAGCGGCGCGCGCCCTCGCGTTTTTGCAGGGAGAGGGCAACGTCTTCCCGAACGACGTGAAGCAGATCGCGATGGACGTCCTGCGCCACCGGGTCATCGTCACCTACGAAGCCGAAGCGGAAAACGTAACAAGTGAGGACATCATCAGGAGGATATTGGACACGGTGCCGGTACCGTAACCCGCGCGTCGCGGAGAGATTCCAGCGCGACTGGAAGTACCTGTAGCAATGAGGAAAAGAGATATGAAAAACAAACGAGATTTCTATCTGAGAGAAGAAGAGGAGCGCGACCTGCTCATCGCGGAGGTATGGTGCCACCGCTGCCAGGACTTCAACCTCGGGCTCGACGAGCCCGTGGAGTACGAAGGCAACGGCATGATTTTCCTTGAAGGCAAATGCGCCCAATGCGCCTCGACCGTCGTCATGGAAATCATTGAACAAAACGTATAAGGCCCCGCGCCATGATCCCTGCCGAGGTGATGCAAAAGATTCGCCGTATCCAGATACGGACGAGTCACATGGTCAACGAAATCCTCGCAGGTGCCTACCGCAGCGTGTTCAAAGGGCAGGGAATGGAGTTCGAGGAAGTCCGCGAGTACGTCCCCGGCGACGACATCCGCTTGATAGACTGGAACGTGACCGCCCGCACCTCGAAGCCCCACGTCAAAATTCTGGTCGAGGAACGCGAGCTCACTGTGATGCTGATGGTTGACGCCAGCGGCTCGGGACGATTCGGCAGCGTTACCCGCTTCAAGAACGAGCTCGCGGCGGAACTATGCGCCGTCCTTGCGTTTTCGGCCATCCAAAACAGCGACAAAGTCGGGCTCATTATCTTTACCGACGAGGTCGAGCTCTACGTCCCCCCAAAAAAAGGACGCCGCCACGTCCTGCGCGTCATCCGCGAAGTGCTCTATTTCAAGCCAAAAGGCGTCGGGACGGACATTCCCGAGGCGCTGCACTTTCTCAACGGGGTTACAAAGCGCCGCGCCGTCGCCTTCCTGGTTTCCGACTTCATGGAGGCCGATCATGAGCCCGCGCTCCGGATCGCGAACAAGCGTCACGATGTGATCGCCGTTACCGTCACCGATCCGCGCGAGGAAGAGCTGCCAAACGTCGGTCTGGTGAATGTGCGCGATGCCGAGACCGGCCGCGAGGTCCTTGTCGATTCCGGCGATGCGAGGGTGCGGCAGGACTACGCCGAAGCCGCTGCCAAACGCGTAAAGGCGCGGGACGAGATTTTTCGGCGCACCCGCGTCGACTCGATTAACGTTCGCACGGATCGCGACTACATCGACGAGATTTACCGTTTCTTTCGCATGCGCGAGATGCGTCATGCCTAGGGCGTGGCCGGCAGCCGCCTTTGTCGTGGCCGCCGGCCTGGCCTCCGCACAGGTCGACGTCAAGGCGGTCCTTTCGCCGCCTATCATTCCCTACCACAAACAGGCGGCCTTTACGGTTGTGGTAGAAGCCCCCGCCGGTGTCGTCGTCAAGCTCCCCGACATGCGAGATCATTTCGGCAAACTCGCAGTCTACGGTGTCCCCGACTACCACTCCGAGCCTATAGGCGAGGACCGGGTCCGCATCACTGAGACCTACGTCCTCGATCCCGTCCACATCCGCCACCATGTCATCGCTCCGGTCGAAGTCACCTGGGGCGATGCAAACGTGATCGCCGTGCCCTCGCCGACCCTCCGCGTCCGCGACCTCACGCCCGAGGAACTCGAGGAGGCCAAGAGATTTGAAGGGGCCATCGTGGGCGGTCCCGGCGCCACCGGGCCGGGCTATTCAGGCCTGTGGACCTGGCTGGGGGGTATTGCGGTCGCCTTGGCCGCTGTTGCCGCGCTGATCTTCTATCTCCGCGGACGCCGCGCGCTTCCCTCAGGACCGACCGCCAAAGACGTCTGGGTAATCGCGAAAGAGCGCCTGGCCGCGTTGGCGGAGCGGAAATTACCGCAATTGGGCAAATACGACGCCTACTACGTCGACCTCTCGTCCATTCTTCGCTATTACATCGAGGGCCGCTTCCAGGTGCATGCGCCCGAACGCACCACCCCCGAGTTTCTCGCCGAGATTTCCGGGAAGGGATACTTCAGCCCCGAGCAGGAAGTATTTCTCGCGAGGTTTCTCCGCCTCTGCGACCGCGTGAAGTTCGCACAGTTCCGCCCCGATCTCGAGGCCATGACCCTCAGCTTCGAGGAAGTCGAGCGCTTCGTCGAGGAAACCATACCGCGGCCTGAGCTGGAAGAGGAGGCCATCGCGGCATGAGCATCCTCGAGCCCCTTTATTTCAACACCCTGAAGCACCCCCAGGTCCTGCTGTTGCTCATCGGCGTTGCGCTATTGTTTGTCGCCGAGCTCACCGCGAGGCCCTCGGGCGTCCTGAGCATCTCCACCGGCGAGACCCTGCACCAGATTCGCGGCCGCTCCAAATCCTTACTCCGGCATCTTCCCGCCGTCCTACGCGCCTTTGCACTGGCCTTTTTGGTCGTCGCACTCGCACGGCCCCTGAGCGGCATGCGCCCCCGCGTCGAAAACGCCGAGGTACGCGACATCCTCTTAGCGGTCGACGTTTCCGGTAGCATGACCTCGGCGGATTTCCTGGAAAATGGGAAGCGGCGCGACCGGCTCTACGTGACCAAGGCCGCCGTGCGCCACTTCATCGACAACCGCAAAGCCAAGAGCACGGACCGCTACGGTACCGACCGCGTCGGGCTGCTGCTCTACGCCAGCTACGCCTGGATTCAAACCCCGCTGACGCTCGATTACGGGCTTCTCGAATACGATCTCGACAGGGTCTACATCGATCAGCGGGACGACAAGCACAACCGCACAGCCATCGGTGACGCCATAGGTCTTGCGGTCTTCAACTTGAACAAATCTCCCGCCGAATCGAAGGTCATCATCCTGCTCACGGACGGCATTAACAACTACGGCAGCCTCGACCCCATCACCGCAGCCGAGATAGCGAAACGCTACAACATGCGCGTCTACACCATTGGCGCCGGTTCGCCCGTACGACGCTCAGCGCTGGGACGCGACAATCCCATCGACGAGGATGCCATGAAACGCATCGCGAGCACGACAGGCGGGAAATATTACCGCGCCACGGACTTGCAGTCGCTTCGCGAGGCCTATGATGAAATCAACCAGCTCGAAACCACCGAGATCGACCTCGGGAAAGTCTACGATTACGACGAGGCCTTTGTGCCCTATGCCATCGTGGGCACAGCGGCCATGTTGATCTCCGTGTTCACCCGGCGGCGCTGGTTTGAGGCCATTCCATAAATGAAGACAGGCGAATAAGATGGACATAGCCTTCGCATTTCCACTGAATCAGCTCTACCTCTGGGTAGGCAGCGCCTTCCTCTCGCTGACGATCATCACGATGGGCCTGCGCGCCCTCGAGCGCTACCGCAAGCGCAGGCTCGACGCCTTTGTCGATTTCCAACTCGCGCCGCGCCTCCTCTCCGGCGTCGGCGCACGGCACCGGCGCCCCCTTTTATGGCTCACTGTCTTCGGCTTCGCCTTCATGGCCCTGGCCCTCGCACAACCCCATTGGGGTAAGTCGTGGAACCAGTTGACACGCCGCAGCCACGACATCATCGTGTGCCTCGACGTATCAGAGAGCATGCTCGCCAAGAATCCCCTGCCCAACCGCCTCGAGCGCGCTAAGCAGAAGATAGGGTCCATCGTCGACCGCGCCTTCGGCGACCGCTTCGGACTGGTCGCTTTTTCCGGCGCCGCCGAACTCATGTGCCCGCTCACGCTCGATCACGGCTATTACAGGACCGTACTCGCCGCCGTCAACGCCGACTCGATCAGCCTCGAAGGGACCGACATCGCCGCGGCCCTCGAGGTCGCCATGGGCATCTTCCAAGACCAGGACGCCGAAGCCGGCCAATCCTCGCGCGGCTCGCGCGCCATCTTGGTGATTTCAGACGGCGAGCAAGTCTCCGGCGACGCGATCGAGGCCGCGCGGCTCGCCTCGGCCTACGCACGCGTATATGTCATTGGCGTCGGCGATCCGCGCGGGACCCAAATCACATACCGCAACCGCTTTGTCCAAGGGGTGCAACTTTCCGCCGAAGATCGAAATCATCTTTCAATACTCGACGAGACCACGCTCCGGCGGCTCGCCGAGCAGGGCGGAGGCGGATACATTCGTTCGCAGCCGGACAACTCCGACGTGGACGAAATCTTCGAGCTAATCCAGCAGCTCTTCGCCAAAGACGTCTCCGGCGACATCCGCCGGCAGCTCGTGAACCGTTTCCAATGGCCTTTGGCGGCGGCCTTCGCGTGCTTCGCCGGAGAAGGCGTGTGGCTCGTCATACTGCCATGGGTGCGCATATGGCGCGAACGCCGCCGCGCGCGCGGCGGAGAGGAGGCCGAATATGCGTAAAGCCCTTCTCGCCGCCGCGATACTCGGCGCCGCGACCGGTGTCTATGCCCAAGGCTTTGACAGCCGCTTCGAGGAAGGTTACACCCTCCTGCGCGCAGGCGACCCCGATGGCGCCCTGGAATCATTTCGCCTGCTGCTCACCGAGGATCCCGAATCCGAATTCGTGCAATACAGCATCGCCGCCGCGCAGTACGAGAAAGGCCTAAAAGATCTCGAGCTCGAGGCCCCCGAAGAGGCGATAAAGCAGCTCTATACCGCTCGCGACGGCTTCGACGCCCTTCGCAACACCAAAAACCCCTTCCTGCGGAATAACGCCCCGTTCAATGCGGCGAATTCCACGGCGCAAGTCGCCAAGCATTACGACCCGCATGAGCAATACGACGAGCGCGTGCAAGAGCTACAAGACGCCATGGTGGCCTATGAAAAACTGTTGCGGCAGCAGCCTGAACACGCAGGCGCCAAGACGAACCTCAACCACGCACGATACCTGCTCAAGACGATGATGCAGGATCCGCCGCCTGACCAGAAGAGTGTAGACCCTGAAGGCAGCAACGAAGGCGAAGAGGGCCGGAGCGATCAGCAGAGCGAAGGCGAGCAAAGCGAGAACGACGAAGAGGGCGAGCAGGACCCACCCGAGGGCGATGAAAACGAATCGAAGGCCTCCGAGGATCAGAACAGCAGCGGCGACCCGCAGGACATCTCGAGCGAGATTCAACCTCCCGAAGACCAAAATATCGAGGCCATCCTGCAAAGCCTCGAAGACAAGAACCGCGAGGAACAAAAGAACCTGAGGAAGGCGAAAGGGCCCCCGAAGGTCCGTGAAGGAAAATGGTGGTGAGGGCGCTGAAGGCGATAACGCTCATCGGGGCCACGCTCATGAGCGCGGATTCCTGGGGACAGGGCGGCTCGATCCGCTCCTGGGTGGACAGCACCGAGGTGGTGCAGGACCGTCCCTTCTGGCTCTTCGTCGAGGCATCCGGAGAAACCATCGAGATGCCGCAGATTACCCAGGGCGAAGGTCTCGTCATTAACTCATCCAGGCCGCAACAGACCACCTCCGTGACCATCGGCGGCAGGCGGCGGCTTCAGACTATCAAGCTCTCCTACTCGACGATGGCACTCCGGCCGGGCGAAGTCATTGTCCCGCCGCAAAAGGCGCGCATCAACGGGCGCGTGCTTCAAACGGAGCCCATAACCTTGAACGTCCTGCCACCACCTGAAGGCACACCGCCACGGCCAAATCCCGTCCGCGCATGGGTCAGCGAACCCAAAGTCGCCGTCGGAGAGCCATTCTGGATTTATCTCGAAGCCACCGGCTCCGAGATCACGCTGCCCGGCACGCTCGAGATCGAAGGCATCACGATCGATCCGCGAAATTCGAAGCAATCGATGTCCTTTTCCTCCGGAAGACGGGGGCAGGGCACGACCAAGAAGCGCGGATTCTACGCCATCGCCACACGCCCCGGAAAGATTACGGTCCCGCCCATTGAAATTCGCGTCAGCGGCCGTACCTTCGAGACCGAAGCCATCGAAATCACCGCCGAGGAAAGCACGGTCGCAAGCGTGCCGCCTGCCCAGGAGACCCCCAGCGCGGCGGAGCTCAAGCAGGACGACCTCGTGTTCATCGAAATGGACATAAACAAGTACGAGGTCTATCAAGGCGAGCCTGTCCTGCTGACGAAGCAGTTGTGGCGCATCAAGTACCGGCGGATTAGTAGCGGGCCGTATCGCGGCGGGCTCATCGTGGATCCCACCACGGAAGGCTTTTACGTGCACAACCTGGAGCCCGGGGCCTTTGAAGCCATGCGCGGCCCGTGGACCTATGAAGTGACTGAAACCCGCAAACTGCTGTACCCCACGCGCGCCGGCAGCCTCCGAGTCGGACAGTGGCACTGGGAAGGTATCGCGCTCATCAACCGCCACAGCATCATTACGAACGACAAGCTCTATTTCGAGCTTGACGCGGGCCCCATCGATATCAAGGTCAAGCGACTGCCCAAGTCCGCCCCCCCCGGCTTCACCGGTGCGGTCGGCGAGTTCGACGTCAGCGCCTCGCTCGAAACCGAATCGGTGACGCAGGGCGTTCCACTCAAGTTCACGCTCACCGTCCGAGGTTGGGGCAACCCCGACGCCATCGGCGCGCCTGAGTTTCCGGAGCTGGCCTGGGCCTCTTCGAACAAGCCGGAAGCGACGCATCGTTTCTTGAAGCGGACCGGCGACGGTGAATTACAAATGGCGAAGTACTTCACCTATACCCTTACGCCGCTCAAATACGGCGCAGCCACTGTGCCGAGCTTCAACTTCGTCTATTTCAACCCCAAGAGCGAGGTCTACGTCCGCAAAGCGATCGGGCCCTTTGAACTTGAGGTCCTACGATCTGGAGAGGTAGCCCAACGTCTCGTCATACCCTCCGGTGCAGGCATTATCGAGCGAAACATCGACATCCTGGCCGAGGACATTCAGCCGCTCCTGGGATTGAGCCGCTCCATCGACGTCAACAGGCCGTCCCGCGTGGCCCTGCCTTCCGTGCTTGCGGCCCCCGTGCTCATCTACCTCGGCCTGAGCCTGTTTATGCTTCGCCGGCGTCGTTTCGCCACCAATATAGCCCTTGCACGCGCTCATAAGGCCAAAACATCCGGCCTCAAGCGTCTGCGAGGCGTCGCCGAGGCGGACGAGCCCGCCGACGCGCTCTATCGCGCGCTGATTGGCTTTGTTGGCGACCTTTTTAATCTCGAGGAATACGGGCTGACCTCGGCCGACGTGACACGCGAATTCGAAAATCGCTCCATCGACCCTGGGCTCTCGGAGCGTACCGTGCGCATACTCAAAGCCTGCGAGCGCGCGCGATATGCCTCGCAGGAACTTAGCGGCGATGAAATCACCGCCCTCCTCAGTGCCGCGAAAGCTTGCATGAACGAGTTGAAATCTTCAAAGAAAAAGGCCCGGCGATCATGAGCGTACTTCTAAGCATGCTCATGGCCGCGAGCATTTTGGACGTGTCCTTCGACGCCGCCACGAAGGCCTACAACGAGGACAACTACGCCGAGGCCGTCACGGTACTCGAACAACTCGTCGCATACGGTGTCGTGGAACCCGAAGTCTTCTACAATCTCGGCAACGCCTATTACCGAAGCGGCCGGCTGGCCCACGCGATAGCGAACTACGAACGCGCGCTGCAGCTCAACCCCCGGCTCGAGGGCGCACAGGAGAACCTCGACGCGTCCATAAGGCAGACGGAACGGGGCCTTTCAAGACCGCAGCCGCCCGATTGGGAACAGAGCCTGCTCTTTTGGCACGACAACATCCGCCGCGAGACAAGCCTCCGGCTCGCCGTGCTCGCTTGGTGTCTACTCTGGGCGCTGCTCGCCATACGCCAAGTGCGCCGCTTTCCATACTTGAGGCGCTCCGCCCTGGCCCTGGGGCTGCTGGCGGCCATATTCTCGACCTCGTGGTGGGTGAAATCCAGTCCCCAGCAGCTTGCCGTCGCGGCCCACCGCGGCGTGCCCGTTCGATACGGAGTGAGCGACACGGAAACCGTCCGCTTCGAGCTCTATGAAGGCGACCGGGTCGTTATCGACCGCCGCCACAAGGGCTGGGCACGCGTCGAGACCGCTGGCGGCGAACGCGGATGGACGCGCGACGAGTACCTCGTTTTCGTAGGCCCGCCCTATGAACGCCCATCCTATCAGGGGACCGAGGCCGGCCCGCAAAACGCAAGCACCGATCCCCGCTTAGAGGGTGTTTTGCCTCAAAAGGACGCTTCGTGATGGGCGAGCGATCCTTCGAAGAACTGCTCGAAATCGCCGAAGAGCCCCTCGGGGACTTCTTAGAAGTTCCCCGAGACGAGTGTCTCAGGGCGACACGCGCCTACGCCGAAGCTAAACGCGCCGAGATTCGAGAGCGGCACGAGGAAGGTGAATCGGGCGGCAACGTGGTGCGCATGCTGAGCGACGTAGCCGACGAAATCGTCCTGGGCGCCTTCCGCTTCGCCCTGTGCCGTGTGAAAAATCCGGCGCGCGCACTGAAAAAGGTGTCATTATGTGCGCATGGCGGTTACGGCAGGCGGCAGTTGAACCCCTATTCCGATCTCGACATCGGCCTCATCTACGACGGGCGCCTCGGAAAGAACATCCGCGCCCTAAACGAGTACATGGTCCCCTTCCTATGGGACCTCGGTTATGACAACTCCTTCGTCGTCCGCAACGTCGACGAAGCCGTTGAACTGTCGAAACGCGATGTGAAAGTATTCACGAGCTATCTGCACAGCCGCCTCCTCGCCGGAAGCGGCGATCCCTACGGAAGGCTCCGCCTGCGCATCGAAGGCTTCCGCCCCGGCGCCCGGCCCTCGGAATTTCAAAAGTTCGAGATGTGGGAGAGGTCCGATTCCTTACCGGAACAGCACCACGCGCTTTACGAACTCGAACCGAACGTCAAGGAAGGCGCCGGCGGCCTGCGCGATTACCACGCAGGACTCTGGTTAAGCACCGTCCATTTCGGTGCACCTACGCTTGATGGCGTTGCCGGCCAGGGACTCATTTCCGAGGAGGAGCGCCTCGAACTCGCCCAGGCACTCGATCTAATGTGGCGGATTCGCAACGAGTTGCACTTTTCGGCAGGAAAAGCTGAGGACCGGCTGACCTATCGCAACGAAGAGGACCTCGCCATCGCATTTGGGTATACCGACGCCTCGGAGAGGGACACATCGCGCTTTATGAGGGACTACTACCGCGCCGCGCGCACCCTGCGCGACTTTCTCCGCAAGATCTCCCGCAAATGCCGGAACGCCGAAAGCGCCGAGCCCGTGAATGCATCGCGCCACGAATCGTCTGCTTTTTCAGTGGTGAACGGCGAGCTCAACGCTGGGATGCACGACATACACTGGTTCGAAGAAAGCCCGTCAAGACTCATGTCCGTCATCTGGGAAAGCGCGCGAAGAGAGGTGCCCCTCAGCCCTGAAACGCAAGAGCGGATCACTTCCAATCTCCACCTGGCCGGCGAGACCTTCTGCGCGAACGATTTGGTACGCAGGTTTTTCCTCGCCATCTGCAATCGGCCGCACACGGCAGGCATCGCCCTGCGCCAGGCCGCGCGCACTGGCCTGCTCGACCGCTATCTGCCCGAGTTCGCCGCCATCCGCGACATCATCCGCTACGAAGATTTCCATAGTTATCCCGTCGACGAGCACACCCTGCGCGCCATTGAGGCCCTCGCCAATATCCCGCTCATGACCGGGCCGGTCGGCGAGTTTCTGAAAGTGACGCTCGAGCATCTTTCCGATCCCTACATCCTCGTGCTGGCGCTGCTCTTTCATGATCTCGGCAAGGTGGAGGGTGAAAAACATTCAGCGAGAGGGACCCGGATAGCACGAGAGATCTGCACACGCATCGGCCTGCCCGAAGAGGACACGGAGCGCATCGCCTTTCTCGTACAGCACCACTTACTCATGACGCACAATGCCCTCTACCGCGACACGGACGACGTGGACGTCATCCAGGAATTCGCCAAGACCATGAAGTCCGAGCATCGACTGCGTGTCCTGCTACTGCTCTCCTACGCCGACCTCTCCGCCGTCGGACCGAGGGTGTGGACCGAGTGGAAAGGGACCCTGTTAATCGATCTGTATCTGAGGACGGAGAAGGCCCTGGCCGGCCGTACAGAGACCCTCGACGAAGCCTTCTGGGAGCATCCGAAATCCAATCTCGTGCGCGATTGCCTGCCGGATCGCCTTCGCGGCAGCGTCGAAGCGCATGTCCGCGACCTCGGCAACCGCTATTTCGCAGGCTTTTCCGCGGAGGCCATCGCCGGCCACATTGAATGCCTCGAGGCCGCCGGCGAGAATGGCAACGCCGTCAGTATTGTTAGTCATGACGATACAAACATGAGCGAGGTGGTAATTTGTACCCCAGATCATCGCGGACTCTTCCAGGAACTGGCAGGCTGCTTCGCCTCTCAACTCATCGAGGTCGAAAAGGCGGCCCTCTTTACGCGAAGCGACGGTATGGCGCTCGACTGCTTCACGGTCATATCCGCGTCACGCCTCAAGGCGCTCACCCAGCGCCAGGCGAAGGCATTCAAGAAAGTACTCACCGACGTCCTCAGTGGCGGCAAAAGCGTCGAGGACTACCTCGAGGAATCCCAACGGCGCATATTCAGCCTGCTTCATCCGCCCGTGCCGATCCGCACCAACATTCAATTCGACAACGCCGCCTCGCGGCGCTACACGGTCCTCGACATCATGACGGGCGACCGCACTGGCTTGCTCTACGATATCGCCCATGCCCTGACCGAGAATGGATTGGACATCGCAAGCGCAAGAATTGTCACGGACGCCCGGCGCGTTCGCGACTCGTTTTACATCACACTGAACGGTGAAAAAATTACAGACACTGAATTTCAGGCCGAAATCGAGGAGGCCCTCAGGGCCGCCATTCACGCCCGGCCTGTCGCCGAAACCAAAGGAGGTAGCATATGAAAACCTTGACAGGGCTTAGCTGGATAACGCTGATTTGCGCCGCGGGACTCCTTCACCAGACCGCGCAAGCACAGCGTTCCATCCTGAAGGAATTCGAGAATGCATTCGTCGAATTGAGTGAGGACGTGAGGCCCAGCGTCGTCGAAATTTCCGCCGAATCTTCATTCCCAGCCATAGACATGGACCAGCTCAACGACTGGCGCCGATTTTTCGGCCGGCCCCTGCCCGATGACCACCCGGAGCCGGACAACCGGTCCCTGCCGCGGTCTACAGCGACCGCCTCGGGATTCATCTACGACACCTTAGGCCACATCGTCACTAACAACCACGTCGTAAAAGACTCCGAACGCTTGACGGTCACGCTCTGGGACGGCCAGAAGCGCGAGGCCGAAGTCATCGGCCAAGATCCCGACGCCGACCTCGCTGTCATCAAGATCGATCCAGAGGGGCTCGACCTGAAGCCGGTCCGGCTGGGGACATCGAGCACGCTGAAGGTGGGCCAATTCGCCATCGCCATGGGGAGCCCCAACGGGCTGACAGGATCGTTTTCTTACGGCCACGTAACAGGACTCGGACGCGAAAGTCTTAGACTGCCCGACATTCTCCGCTTCCAGAATTTCATCCAGACCGACGCGGCGATCAACCTCGGCAACAGCGGCGGGCCGCTCTGCAACATTGACGGCGAAGTCATCGGTGTCAACGTCGCCATCGTGTTCCGCGCCAATTCCATCGGTTTCGCCATCCCGATCGACCGCGTGAAGGAGGTCGTGCCGCAGCTCATCGCCTCCGGGAAGGTCATCCGGGGCTGGCTGGGCGTGCGGATTTACGACATCGAAAACGCGGCCATGCGCGCCGACCAGGAGCTCGAGGATTACATGGACGCCTATGGCCTCCCGGACAAGTTCGGCACCCTCATACAGGGGCTGACACCCGACGGTCCCGCCGAGCGCGCCGGTTTACAAGAGGATGATGTGATTCGCGAGCTCAACGGCGGCGAGGTCGTGGGTCCGACAGACCTGATCAACTCGGTTTCTGCGCTGGAGCCGGGCACAGTCGCCACCCTCGGAATCTGGCGTAAGGGCAAAGCCATGGAACTGAAAATCACGATTGGCGAATTCCCGGGCATTACCGCGGCGACCTACGGGCGCGATTACTTCGGCATGTACGTGACAGCGCTCAAGTTGACCCCGCAGGCTTTGGAGCAGCTGGGTGTTGATGAAGAGCCCACCGATTTTAAGATCGCCGAAGTGGAACCCGACAGTCCCGCCGACAAAGCGGGCATCAAGGTTGACGACATCGTGCTCGAGGTCGCCCTCACGGATATAACGACCCTCGAGGACTTCAAGCAAGTCCTGAAGGAAGAAGGGCAGCCCGGGAGAACACTGCTGATGCGCGTGCAGCGTCTGCGCCCAGGCGTCGAGCCACGCAAAGTCTATCTCAAGATACCCGACGACTACGAAATAAACTAACGTAGGATGGGCTTCAGCCCATGCTGCAAACAGCCCAATAAGCAAAATACGGGGCGGTAGATTCCAAAAGGACCCACCGCCCCGCTATTTTTGCATGGGCGCGATCTACTCCCCCGAAACCGCCCGGTACAAGGCCAAGAGAAAATCGCGGTTGTCCGCCTGAACGTAGCTCAGCGTTCCCCCGGCCCGCGCGAAGGTCTTGTTGAATCGCAAGTAATACGCCGGGTCGTCTTCCGGAGGCTCGCCCCGCGTCCAGTCCCAATCCGAAGCGGCGAGGTCGGCCACCGCGATGTGCAGGTCCTCGAGATTCGAGCCGCTCTGCAGCGCAACGTTCCTCGCCATCGAAAGCGCCTTCTCGAAGATCATAGGCGACATAACAGCCGATCCCACCGAGAGATACACGCCGCCCTCGAGCTGCGACACGCTCTGCACGAAGGAAAGAAAATCGCGCTCAGCCGTGCGCCCAATAGCTGCGCCACGGTTCATCGGATGCTCGTAAATGATGTCATGCCCGAACATCGGATGGCCCGTAAGCGGCACCCCAAGGCGGTACGCGGCGGCCTGGACACTGAAGCGCTTAAAAGGATGCGGGACACGCATCGGGCCCGGCTCAATCGCGAAGGCCGTGACCACCTCCAGGAGGTCCGCCGCGGCCGCGGCACGGTCCCGGTCCCCATCCAGCCCCTCCTGCACCGCGCGTTTCAGCGTGTCCTGCGACGGGATATCCAGCCCTTCCTGCTCGATGAGCCTGCCCACCGACTCGCCGTAACCCAGACCCTCAAAGGCCCCCGCATTTATCGCGAGGTTGATATAAAACCCCGTCTCTTCCCATGCCCCGAACTCGCCCTTTGCGAGGTTCTCGCGCACGTCCTCGCTGCTTTCGCCGAGAAACGCGAACTCCCAATCGTGGATGATCCCCGCGCCGTTCGTCGCGAGATGCGTCACCCAACCCTCCTCGATAAGTTGAATTAGAATGGGGGAGAGGCCGTTCTTGATCGTATGCGCGCCAAAGGCGAGGATTCGCGCCGCACCCGTCTCACGCGCGCGTTTCAGCCGTACCGCCGTTTCACGGACGCCAGCTTCTGCATCTTCCGAGAGGTGCGCGGGTGCAGAGTCCGGCGCGACATGGTCCTTCTCAATGTTGACCTTGTTCCTGCGCTCAGTGAGAGGCCGGAAAATCAAACGTCGGCGGTCGAATCGTGAGGGTGGCATTGAACGCAGTCGGCTCCCTTGAGGAATGCGAAGAGATGATAGGGATAAAGACACAATGATTTAAACATGATGACGTCTCGGGGCGCTTTTCTCTCAGACACAGCATGGACTGAAGCCCATCCTACACGCTTCACTCAACGTTATTTCCGCGAAGGCGGGAATCTCTAGAAATCTTCATCCACTTACACTCTCGTCCTGAACCGCTTTGAGAAAATCACATTTGGGCCTACGTGCGTTGGGCAATCGCCCGCCCGTCCCCTTAGAGACCTCAACCCCACCGTCATTGCGAGTTTGAACCCGCTCCGCGGGAAATTGGCATAAGAACGCCGGTCCTGTCTTCCATCTTCATTCTAATACCCTTTGGATTTTGACAGGATTTACAAGATTGACAAGATTTCGGCTCCAGAATCTGCCGAAACAAAAATCTTGTTCACCATGTAAATCCTGTCAAAAAAAGCGTTCTTAACAGGAGGCACGACGCGGTAATCTACTGCCATGCAACCCCTCACGCTGGGTAGAATCCAAGCGGCTTCTGTGACCCGAGAAAATTGCCGCGGCCG
>JASJYE010000218.1 GCA_030123645.1 Candidatus Hydrogenedentota bacterium
GCAAGAAAAGGGACAGACACGTCTTCGCTCGTGCCTCGCTTCGCTTGCCTCTACTTTTGAAAGGGCCCAAAAGTCCCTTTTTTGCTTTGCGTTTCGCGTATTCTGAGCGCGAGGACGCCTTGAACGCTTAATCAACTGGCGAAGACGCGCAGAAGGGAGCGAGAGCGGATGAAGGGCGCAGACATGGCGACGCAAAGTGAAGTGTCTAGGATGAGCACGGCCGATATTCACGCCTTGAATAAGGCCCATGTCATTGACACCTACGGCAAGCGGAAGCTGGCTTTCGTACGCGGCAAAGGTATGTCGCTGTGGGACGCGGAAGGGCGCGAGTACCTGGACTTTTTCGCCGGCATCGCCGTGGTCGGGTTAGGGCACTGTCATCCGGCTGTGACGGAGGCGATCCAGCAACAGGCGCAGAGATTGGTGCATGTCTCCAATCTATATTTTATCGATGCGCAGGTCGTGCTCGCGAAGATGTTGTGCGAGCACTCATTTGCGGACAAGTGGTTTTTTTGTAACAGCGGCGCCGAGGCAATCGAGGCGGCGATCAAACTGGTGCGGCGGTATTGGTGGCAAAAAGGCACGCCGAAACCAACGATCGTAACCGCGCATGACTCGTTTCATGGGCGGACCAGTGGTGCGATGAAGGCTACGGGCCAGCCGAAACTCCACGAAGGCTTTGAGCCGCTTCTCGAAGGTTTTAAGTATGTAGATTTTGATGACGTCAATGCACTCGAAGAGGCCCTCACACCGGATGTGGGGGCCGTTTTATTGGAGCCCGTCCAGGGGGAGGGGGGCGTTCGGGTGCCCTCGGCGAGTTACTTCAGCGAAGTCAGAAACCTTTGCGACGCGCGGGACGTGCTGCTGGTACTGGACGAAGTGCAGACGGGTCTGGGGCGCACGGGGACGCTTTTCGCCCACACGCAGTACGGCATCGCGCCCGATATCATGGCGCTGGCCAAGGGGCTGGGCAACGGGGTCCCCATTGGTGCGATGGGATGCACGGAGGAAGTCGCCTCGGGCTTTAGCGTCGGCTCGCACGCGTCCACTTTCGGCGGAAATCCACTTTCTAGCGCCGCGGCGGTCGCTACGTTGCGGACGCTGCTCGAGCCGGGATTCATTGAGGGGGCTGCTGCGGTCGGAGATCGTTTTGCGGCAGCTTTGAACGATTTGAAATCGAAGCACAGCTCGATCGTCGAGGTCAGAGCGAGGGGACTGATGATCGGCGTTGAAATGACGAAGGCCGTCTCGCCGCTTGTCGACGCCATGCTCGACGCAGGTATTATCTGCGGGCCCGCGGGTGCGAAGGTCCTTCGCTTTCTTCCTCCGCTCATCGTGACCGGTGGGCAGGTCGACAGGGTGGTCTCGGCGCTCGATGATGCCTTGAGTACGTTTTGATGTATGCGGACTTCATCTCAATATACGACCTGACCTCGGAGGAGCTGCAGGAGCTTTTGGACCTGGCGGACGAGCTGAAGCGAAAGTTCAGGGCCAAGGAGGAGCATCACCGGCTTTCTGGAAAGACGCTTGGGATGGTCTTCGAGAAACCGAGCCTGCGGACCCGGGTGACCTTCGAAACGGGCATGTATCATCTGGGCGGCCACGCCGTGTTCATACAAACGACGCTGGGCGAGCGGGAGACGGTCCCGGACATCGCGCGCAATCTGGATCGCTGGGTGGATGGCATCGTGGCGCGAACGCATTCGCACGAGGCCATGCTGGAGCTGGCTTCGTATTCGTCGGTACCCGTGATTAATGCGTTGACGGACAGGCTGCATCCGTGCCAGGTGCTCGGAGACGCGCAAACGATCCGTGAACACAAAGGGCAATTGGAGGGCCTGAAGGTGGTCTTCGTGGGTGATGGCAACAACGTGTTCGCATCATGGGCGAATCTCGCGACGCGCTTCGCCTTCGATCTGACACTGGTGTGCCCTCAGGGCTATGAACTCAAGGGAGAAGTGCACGAGCGCGCGATAAAGGAAGCCAAGGGCGTCTACAAGGTCTGTCACAATCCGGAGGAGGGCGTGCCGGGCGCGGACGTGGTGTATACGGACGTCTGGGTAAGTATGGGGCAGGAAGTGGAGACCGCGAAACGCAAGGAAGCCTTCGGGCCGTATCAAGTGGACCGACGATTGATGGAACTGGCAGGAGATCAGGCGCTGTTCATGCATTGCCTGCCCGCTCATCGCGAAGAAGAAGTCACTCACGAGGTCATCGAGGGCGAGCAGTCCGTCGTCTTCGACCAGGCCGAGAACCGGTTACACGCCCAAAAGGCGGTTCTTGTCAAATTGATGGGCTAAGTGCAATTCCGCACGATGATTTCAGGGTTAATTGAATGTCAGATCCGATCAAGAAAATTGTGTTGGCGTATTCCGGCGGACTGGACACCTCAATCATCCTGAAGTGGCTTCAGGAGACCTACCGCGCGGACGTGATAGCCTTCGTGGCCGACGTGGGCCAGGGCGAGGAGACGGAGTCCGCCCGGGAGAAGGCCATCGCGACGGGGGCTTCTTCCGTCTACGTGGAAGATTTGCGCGAGGAATTCGTCCGCGATTTTGTCTTTCCGGCCATGCGCGCCAACGCGATCTACGAGGGACATTACTTGCTGGGCACCAGCGTCGCGCGGCCGCTGATTGCGAAGGCGCAAATCGACGTGCTGCGTCGGGAAAACGCGGACGCGGTATCGCATGGGGCGACGGGCAAAGGCAACGATCAGGTGCGATTTGAGCTGACCTACTACGCCCTGGAACCAGACGTGAAGATTATCGCGCCGTGGCGTGAGTGGGACCTGAACAGCCGGGATGCGCTGATGGCGTATGCGGAGAAACATGGGATTGAGGTCCCGGTCACGAAGTCGAAACCGTACTCGATGGACCGAAACCTGCTGCATCTCTCCTTCGAGGGCGGGGTGCTCGAGGACCCGTGGACGGAGGCGCCAGAGGACATGTTCGTCTTGACGACGGACCCGCGGAAGGCGCCGGATGTGCCGACTTATTTGGAGATCGATTTTGAGCAGGGGACGCCGGTCGCGATAGACGGCGAGCGCCTCTCCCCCGCTTCGCTGCTGGAAAAGCTAAACGGGATCGCGGGCGCGAACGGTGTGGGGCGTGTCGACATCGTTGAGAACCGCTTTGTGGGGATGAAGTCGAGGGGCGTCTATGAGACGCCCGGCGGGACGGTACTCTATGTGGCGCACCGGGGCGTCGAATCTATCACGATGGATCGCGAGGTGATGCTGCAGCGCGATCAATTGTCGCCGAAGATCGCGCAGTTGATCTACAACGGGTTTTGGTATGCGCCGGAGATGGACGCAATGATGGCCTTTATCGATAAATCGCAGGAGAACGTGACGGGGACGGCGCGGCTGCGGCTCTACAAGGGCAATTGCGATCTGGTCGGGCGGCGTGCGGAGCGTTCGCTGTACGACGAGAAGATCACGACTTTTGAGGATGATGAAGGCGCGTATGCGCAGAATGACGCGGGGGCCTTCATCCGGCTGAACGCGCTTCGGCTCCGGGTGCGGAAAAACATGGGCCTCGATTGAGCTATGTCTGAGCTTTGGGGTGGTAGATTCGAGCGGAAGAGCAATGAACTCGTTGAAAAGCTGGGCGAGTCGGTGTCCTTCGATTCGCGCTTGGCGCGCTTCGATATTTTAGGGAGTATTGCGCATGCCCGGATGCTTGGGGAACAGGGCATCATCGCCAAGGGCGACGCGCGCAAGATCATTTCCGGCTTAAAGGCGATCGATAGGGAGATCGACAAGGGTACTTTCGTTTGGGACACGGCGCTTGAAGATGTTCATATGAATATCGAAGCTGCGCTGACGGCGCGTATCGGCGATGCGGGAAAGCGTCTGCACACGGGCCGAAGCCGAAACGACCAGGTGGCTGCGGACATGCGGATGTGGACGCGCTACCAGATTAGTGTGATCTGTGGCCGGCTCGAACTTCTACAAATTGAGCTGGTTGAGTTCGCACAGAAGCACATCGAGGTCATTCTTCCCGGGTGCACCCATCTACAACACGCGCAGCCGGTTCTATTGGCGCATCACATGCTGGCGTATGTCGAAATGTTTTCTCGGGACTATGACCGGTTTACTGAACTTAACAAACGGATCAATATCCTTCCGCTGGGTTCTGCGGCCCTGGCGGGCACGAGTTACAAACTCAATCGCAAGATGGTAGCGGAAGAGTTGGGCTTCGACGGGATTTCCGCTAATAGCATGGATGCGGTGTCGGACCGCGACTATTTGATCGAGTTTTGCTCAAACGCGTCGATTACGATGATGCACTTGTCGCGGTTGTGTGAGGAATTCGTGCTGTGGTCGACTCCTGAGTTTGGGTATATCGAGATCGGGGACGCGTTCACGACGGGTTCGAGCATCATGCCGCAGAAGAAGAATCCGGATGTGGCGGAGCTCGTGCGCGGGAAGACGGGGCGTGTCTATGGCGACTTGATGGCGTTGTTGACGGTCATGAAGGGCCTGCCGATGACCTATAACCGGGACTTGCAGGAGGACAAGGAGCCTGCCTTCGATGCCTCGGATACGGTCCTGCTTTGTCTACACGTTGTTGCCCGAATGTTGCCGTCGATTCATGTGAATGCCGATGCGATGCTTGAGGCGGTCCGTGAAGGCTTTCTTGAGGCGACCGATCTGGCGGATTACTTGACAGCGAAGGGGACGCCGTTTCGGGATGCGCATGAAATAATTGGCCGGCTTGTGTTGCATTGCTCGAAGAAGGGCTTGCGCTTGTCGGAGTTGTCGCTCGGACAGCTCCAGGCTTTCTCAGAGTCCTTCGAGGCGGACGCACTTGCGCTGCTTGACCCAGTGACGCTGGTTAAGCGAAGAGACATTGCCGGCGGTACGGCGCCGAAACGGGTGCGCGCGGCCATCAAGCGGGCGCGGAAGCGTCTGGGTAGCTAGTTTCTGTTGCGGAAAGGAGCGCCGGGGATTTTTTTATTGGCAGATGGATCGAAAAATGGCC
>JASJYE010000219.1 GCA_030123645.1 Candidatus Hydrogenedentota bacterium
CCCAGCTCGCCTTGCGCGCCGCCCGCTTCGCGGCGATTACGCGATAAACTTCGGATCGGCCAAGCGACGGCCCAAAAACAGGGACTTTTGAGCCCTTCCAAAAGTAGTCCCAAGCGAAGCGAGGCACGAGCGGAGACGGGACTGTCCCTGTTTTTGGGCTTTTCGCGAAATCTCTCGTTCCCACGGTCCTCCGTGGGAACGCATAGGCGTGTCCCGCTGGCCTGATATGCATTCCCACGCGGGAGCGTGGGAAACCAGGTAAAGAAAAGGAAGCCATAGGTGCCAATTCGAGACCGGACGTTCCGGCGTTGAGCGCAGCTTGGGGGTGTATGGTGTTGGCTTCGAACGCACCCCCAAACGAGTTTGGCGGTGGCACCCTTTGCCGGTTGCGGCTCAGCCACCCTTCGGGCCTATATAAACTTAACGTGCCGTAGAAGTGCGACAGTCACTCCATCACGGCCTCGAAGCTGCCGACTTCGGCGCCGCCTCGCCTCGTGAAAACGAGGTGAATGACAGCCGCCTCGACCCCGATCTCCCGCAGCTTGTTCGTGTCCAGCAGCACGTTCGCCGAACGCCTCGGCCGGACCCTAAGGGGTTCCGAGTCCAGAATATAAACGCCACGATAACGCCAGCAACCCTCCGAATTCGCGACCAGCTTCGGAGTATTTCCATCCCTCTCGATGACATAAAGCAGAACGCCGTAGCTTGTCGATTTTGCGCCGGGCGTCCGCGAATCGCCTTCCGGCCAAGGGACGTACCACTCGACCTCCCTCCTGCCCTCATTCCGCGCCGACACGCTAATCATGGCAGGATCCGACGCGAGCCGCTCCGCACTAAACGAAAGGCGGGCAGGCCCCCCCACCGTCACATAGACATACCCAGCAACTCCGATCGCCACTAGTCCAAGCACGACCGCGGCCGAAAGCGCCGGGGATCCAAGCTCGAGCGCTTTCTTTTTCTCAGGCCGTTTCGGCGGAAGAAGTTTCTTCTCATACTCCTCGATCGGGAGCGGAATGAACCCGCCAATATCTTCCGTTGTTTCCGTTTCGACGATCGCACACGCAGTCGTCAGCCGTTCCTCGAGATCGCCGATCAGTTTCGTGAACTCACGGTTTCGTTCGTTCGCATTTTCAGCCGGTATCCTGCCTGCCGATGCCTGCTCCATCATCTTTCTTCGTTCACGATTCTGCTGTCGAAGCTCCTCCGCGAGCGGCCCCTTCTCCTCGCCGGCACGCTTTCGAAACTCCTCCACTAGCTGCCCGGCTTTCCTACGGCGTGCCGAATACGTCGCGCGAACGTGGTCGAATGTCGTCACGTCGGTCTTCTTGGCGGCGCGGATCTCCTCCCACTTGGCGAGGTCGCCCTCCACTTTTTCGAGGTACGAAAGCGCGAGACAAAAGGAATACAGAGGATCCGAACTATTCAACCGCTCTCCCCTTGAAAAAACCGAGGCGATCAGGCGCCGCGCAATTTCTTGCGTTCAAGGGACGCCTTCACAAAATCTCGAAACAGGGGCTGAGGTTTCAAGGGCGTGCTCTTGAACTCGGGGTGAAATTGCGAAGCGCAGAACCACGGATGGTCCTTAAGCTCCGCGATCTCGACCAGCTCATGCTCTCCGAGTTGGTGCGTGCCGCTCACAACCAGGCCCGCTTCTTTCTCGAGGCGCTCACGATAGGCGTTGTTAAACTCATAACGGTGGCGATGCCGTTCTTGAATGACCTTGCTGCCGTAGGCCTCGTAGGCCTTGGTGCCTTCGCGCAGCTCGCATTTGTACGCGCCCAGCCGCATCGTCCCGCCCATGTGCACAATTCCCCGTTGCTCGGACAGCAGCGAGATCACCGGATCGGGCGTTTCAGGGTCGAACTCCGTCGAGCTGGCCTTCTCAAGGCCGAGCCGATGCCGCGCAAGCTCGATCACCGCGACTTGCATCCCAAGACAGATCCCAATATACGGCGTGTTCGACTCACGAACGTATTGCACGGCCTTCACCTTGCCCTCAACCCCGCGCGAGCCGAAACCCGGACCGATCAGCACACCGTCGAATTCCTTTAAGGCCTCTTCGGGCAACGTGCCGTTCTCGAATTGCTCCGAGTCGACCCATTGCACGTCCACCTTACAATCATTCGCGATCCCCGCGTGCACGAAGGCCTCGTTAATGCTCTTGTACGCGTCGTCGTGGCCCGTGTATTTTCCAACCGCCGCTACGCGCACGTGGTACCGCGGATGCGCAAGCTTGTCCACGATTTCGCGCCACTCGCTAAGATCGCCCTCGGGAGCATCCAGGGCCAAGGTCTTGAGGACCGTATCGTCCAGCCCCTGTTCCTTAAAATTCAGGGGGATCGCGTAAAGGGGGGATATGTCCTCGCCGTTGATGATCGCGCTTTCTTTCACATCGCAGAACATGGCGATCTTCCGCCGCTGATCTTCGCCCAGCTTATGCACGCCCGTTCGGCAAATGAGCACATTCGGCTGGATGCCGATGTTGCGCAAGGCGGCCACGCTGTGCTGCGTCGGCTTGGTCTTCAACTCACCCGAGGCCTCGATGTATGGCACAAGCGTCACATGCACATAGCAGCAGTCGTCCGGCCCAACGTCATACTTGAACTGTCGAATCGCCTCAAGGAAATGCAGCCCCTCTATGTCACCAACCGTTCCGCCTATCTCCACGATCACGACGTCCGTATCGCTCTCCGTGCCTGTCGTCAGCATGCGGATCGACGACTTAATCTCATCCGTTATATGCGGGATCACCTGCACCGTCTTGCCGAGATACTCACCGCGCCGCTCCTTCTGAATAACGGTGTTGTAGATGCTCCCCGTGGTCACATTGCTCTTCTGGCTGAGATGCGCATTCGTAAAACGCTCGTAATGGCCGAGATCGAGATCCGTCTCCGCACCGTCATCGGTTACAAAAACCTCCCCATGCTCGTAAGGGTTCATCGTGCCTGGATCCACGTTGAGATAGGGATCCATCTTCATCATCGCTATCTTCAGACCCCGCGACTCGAGCATGAGCCCCAAGCTCGCCGCTGCCACCCCCTTACCGATAGATGAAACCACGCCGCCTGTCACGAAAACATACTTCGTCATCTAAACCCCTCTCCAATCTATGACTACGAATTCCATACCAATGACTACTTCAACGACTGCGCCTCTAAAGCCTCCTGCGCGCGCTCCAGATCCTCCGGCGTGTCCACACCAATGCACGGTGCCGCCGCGTCGACCACGGCCATCGCATACCCGTGCTCAAGCACACGCAACTGCTCCAGGTTTTCGTAGCGCTCGAGCGGCGTCGGGGCCATCTTCGCGTAGTCCAACAAAAATGACCGCCGAAAAACGTACAGGCCGATGTGCTGCCAATAGACAGCATCCGCAAAGGCGTCGTGTCCATCATCACGCAAAAACGGGATCGGGCTTCGCGAGAAATACAGCGCGCGGCCGTCCTTGTCGCACACCACCTTCACACAGTTCGGATCTGCGATAAGGGCCGGATCGTGGATCGCATGCCGCGCCGTAGACATCTGAAGATCGGGGTCATCGAAAAGCGGCTGTACTGTGGCGTCAATCAATGCCGGATCCACCAGAGGCTCGTCCGCCTGCACGTTGACGATAATCTCCGCGTCCGAAGACGCTGCCACTTCCGCGATGCGATCCGTCCCTGTCCGATGGTCCGCGCCCGTCATCACAATATTAACGCCATAGGGCGCGACGGCCTCCACCACACGTTCGTCATCCGTCGCGATGACCGTCTCCGATACAACGCAGGAACGCACAGTACGCTCATAGGTGTGCACAACAAGAGGCTTGTCCGCCAGAAGCGCAATCACCTTCCCCGGAAAACGCACCGACGCATACCGGGCCGGAATGATCGCTAGCACCTTCGGATTATCGCCCGAAACCACGTATCCTATCCTCTCCAAGGCACACGCAACCCACGGCCCTAAGAGTTACAAAAAAGTGGAATCCAAGGAAGGAAACGTCCCGTTCCCCAACGGGATTTGATCCTAGCACACCACACCCGGCGATTCAACGTCACGAGTTCCGAGAAGCGCCGGCGCACTTCTCCCTTTCAGAAGCGCTGCCAGCCCCCACTGCAAATGTTGGAGCGCAGCCACAACCCGATCACAATCTTGACAAGCGCTCGCCCACCTTGGCAGACTATTGGCACTTGTCGATGAAGGCCAATATATCATTGACAAAACCTATCCAAACTATAGGGGCAATCAAATGATTCCCTCTGCAGCGCGTTCAGTCAAACTCCGGCAACTCCTTGAGAAGAAATGCCTTACGATGCCGGGGGCCACAAACGCGCTCAGCGCCAGACTCATTGAGCACATGGGCTTCGACGCAATGTACCTCTCGGGGGCCGTCCTTGCGAACAGCGTTGGCGGCATGGCCGACGTCGGCCTGATGACCCTGTCGGAATCCGAAGCGCATTCGGCGTCGATAGCGCGCGTGACCACCATTCCGATCATCGCGGACGCGGATACGGGCTACGGCGAGGCGGACAACGCGGCGCGGACGGTACAGGTGCTCGAGCAGGCCGGCGTCAGCGGCATCCACCTCGAGGATCAGGTCTTCCCCAAGCGCTGCGGCCATCTGAAGGGCAAGGAACTGGTCGAGGCGCATGACTTCTGCCAGAAGCTGGCCGCGGCGAAGGCCGCGAAGACGAGCAGCGACTTCCTCCTGATCGCCCGGACCGACGCGCGCGGCGTGATGGGCATCGAGGAGACCATCCGCCGTGCGAACATGTATGTCGAAGCGGGCGCCGACGCGGTCTTCCCCGAAGGCTTACAAAGCGCAGACGAGTTCCGGGAGGTCGCGGGCGCGGTCGACACCTATCTCCTGGCGAACATGACCGAGTTCGGCACGACGCCGTATCTTAGCGTCAAGGACTTCGCCGCGCTCGGATACAACATGGTGATATTTCCCGTGACGCTCCAACGCAGCGCCATGAAGGCCATGGAAGACGTGCTGCG
>JASJYE010000220.1 GCA_030123645.1 Candidatus Hydrogenedentota bacterium
GGTACTCGGCGTTAATCTGAAGGAGCAGGCACTCGACGATGTCGCGCGCGCCGATGCTGACCGGCTCGAACTGCTGAATACGGTAGAGCACACGCTCCACATCGGCGAGCGGCACCTCCAGCGACTGCGAGATTTCCTCCAACGAACCCGTGAAATATCCCCGCTGATTAATTTCGCCGACTATGAGCTCGCCGATGGCATATCGCTCATCGTCCTCAAACGCCAGGCGCAACTGTCGAATGAGCCGCGCAATGAGCGATTCCTCCTTCGTTATGGATTTCTCGTAGTAGTCGCGGCGTTCTGCGAAGTCCGGATTAATGCTGAGATCACGCCCCTCCTTGATTCGGCGCTCCCACGGGCTGATGAATTCGTTCAGGTCGAATTCGGGATCGTTCGCGTCCTGCCCGTCGTGGCCATTTTCGGACTTGTTCTCCGGCAGGGGTTCGGGGACTGCTTCCTGCGAGACTTGCTCCAGCAGGGGGTTGGTCTCCAGCTCATGCTGAACGTGCAGGTCGAGCTCTTGCGCGTTATACTGGAGAATCTGCAGCGCCTGCTGCATTTTCAGTGTGAGCATCAGACGCTGGGTTTGCGTCTGAACCATCCTTACTTCCATGCGCATCATGGTGTCCGCTATCACCTCCCTAGCAAGTTGTATGCCATTATACGCTCCGCTGCCCTATTTTGTCAATTGAACCGCCCGATTTGCGCTGATATACTGGGCCGATGACGCGGTTCCCGGACCACACGAGGCCGCATGATCGCGCTGTCGATGTGGTCCTTTCGGTGGATCGGCGAGGGGGACGGTGAAACGTGATTCGCTTCAGCCTTCTTGGAAGCGGCAGCTCTGGAAACGCCATCGTTGTCGCCACTTCCGATACAAAGATTCTCATCGATAACGGCCTGAGCTTTAAGCAACTCGAGCTCCGGCTGAAGTTGGTAGGAGAAACGCTGGATGGTCTGAAAGCGATTTTCCTTACGCATGAGCACGGCGACCATGTCAAGGGAGTGGGGGTGCTGGCGCGACGGACAAAGGTCCCGGTCTTTATGTCCGAGGGCACATTCGCCAACCTTCCAAAAGGTGTGGGGACGATTCCCTGCGTGCAATGTTTCGAATCTGGGGACACACTTAGCGTGGGCGCGATGACGCTGACGAGCTTTCGCGTCGACCACGACGCGGCGGACCCCGTCAGTTACGTCGTGCGCAGTGGCGGCTGCCAACTGGGCATTGCGACGGACCTGGGCAAGGCGACCCACCTGGTGCGGCAACGGCTTCAGGGCTCGAATGCGCTCGTACTCGAGTCCAATTACTGTCCGGAGATGCTGCGTCACAGCCCTTATCCCGCGGCGGTCGTGCAGCGCATTGGAAGTCCACAAGGCCACCTTTCCAATCCCGACATGAACTCCTTGTTGGCCGATCTTCTACATGACGAACTGCATCTGGTCGTGGCGGTGCATATCAGCCAGGAGAACAACACCGTCGAGAAGGCGCGGGAAATGGCTGCGCGCGTCTTGGGGTCGCACCGTGCCCGGCTCCATATCGCGGACCAGGACGCGCCTTCGCCTATGTTCGAGGTCACCGCGGCCGCGTCGGCGCAGCATCGGCGAATTGCCTGAGGCGCCGCCATCCGGACACGTGCAGAGGAATAGCGATGGAAGACGCTGAGTGGCTCTCGAGCGCTAAGCTTCGAACAAAGATCGACCGCGCGGCGCAGGTAGCCAGAACCGCCATGTCCGTGCACGCTTATCACGCCGGAAACGAGCATGGAGCTGTGGCGAAATGCGGCGCCTGATCTGAGGCATGCGCCTATATTTCGCGCCTCCCGTGGGGGACGCAGGCCTGCCGGCGGTCCCGGGAATCGGCCGGGGCGGATACTATTCGACGCGGGAAGCCGGTGCCGTTCATTTGTCACATGGGCTTCTCTTGTGTGTCGATGTCCGTTGAGATTTCGCCCAGCGAGACAGCGGTCCTGACGCTGGGCCCTTTTTGCCCGACGGAGGCGCCCGGTTCCTTGGAGCTCGATGCGAAGCGCGGACTTGAGAAACTGGAAAGAAGGCCGCGCGAAGGCCTTCCCTTCGATTTGTCAGACATACCCTTGGTATCGGCGGTGGCGGTCCCGGCGGTCGCCGAATGGATCGCGGAAGACCTCAATGGCATGTGTGATTCATCGGAGCATGAGCGGCCCGCTTCGGCCGGCTCGTCATCTAAAGCTGAAACGCTGTCCGATACGGCGACGCGCGTGCACACCATCTCGCGGCCGTTAAACGACCCCTATCAAGCCGCCGTCATCGTGGCGGCATTGGCCGCGGGCGATCAGGATCAGGCCCGCGCCATTGCGCGCCGTATCATCGAGGAAGCGCAATCGCGCCGGGGAGCGTTGTGTGACCTTCGCCGGGCGCGCACGACGGCGATCGTCGCTGCGGCCTTGGAGTCCGCAGAACAGGCGGGGATGGATGCCGCGCCCGCCTGGAAAAAGTTCAGGCGACTGCGAGACGCGCTCGAGGAGGCCGAGGACCCGCGTGCTATGACCTTGGCGGCGATGAAAGTGCTCGGCGAACTTAAGGGCGCGAGTGCGAAACAGGGCGCGGTGCACGCTAGGCATGCGGCGCTGAACGAAATCCTTGATGCGCATTTGGCGGACGGTATTACGCTTGAAGTCGTGGCGGCGCGGCTGGGCGAGAGCCCATCGGCCTTAACGAAGCGGTTACAACGCACCTTCGGCATGTCGTTCAGCGAGTACGCCGGCCGGAGACGGGTCGACCGCGCCAAGGATCTGCTGTGCGGAACGCAGTTGGGACTCAAACAGGTAGCGCGCCGGGTCGGGATAAGCGACGCGAGCAATTTAGGCAAGCTGTTTCGCAAACACGAGGGGATGTCCCCTGGAGAGTACCGAAAGCGATTTGCAGTCAATGAAAATGCCCGGCGCAGCGGAGGGCGCAGATGACCTTTGGCGAACGAATCCGGCAGTGGTGGCTGCGCCTTCGATGCCCCACTGAATTCCTCTGTGACAATTGCAGGTACGACCACGATTCGGCGTGCCACCGGCGCGAACGCCCAAATGCGACGCGGTGCCCCGACTATAAGTCTAAATAGCGGCTGGCCGCCACCTTAGCGCGCCGGAATCGATGGGCGTAGGATTCGGGGAGATTCTTGGGCGCATCCGTCGAAGAAGCTCTGGAAATACTGCTAATATCAGAAATAAAGCTAGCAGAAGGTTTGGCCCGGCGGATTTCCTGTGCTATTCTGTGACCAGGATAGTGGGCCTGTGGAAACACAGTGAAAATCGTGCATATACCGTTTTTCCATAAAAAATTTGCCAGCACCACGTCGGCCGTCGCCGAAGCCCTTCGGGAGGCGCTCGAAGCCTTGACCGAGAAGGGGTGGTGCGATCGGGATCGCACTTTTTCGATCCGCTTGTGCCTCGAGGAGGCGCTGGTCAACGCGGTTGTGCACGGCAACCGGAACGAACCGAAGCGCCAGGTGACCGTTCGAATTTTCGATGAGGGGGATGGTTGCAGAATTTGCGTGCAGGACGAAGGGAACGGCTTCGATCCGGAAACGATAGAGATGGCGGACTGCACAGAACTCGGCGGACGCGGCGTGTGCCTGATTAAAGAGTACATGGAGGACGTATCGTTTAACTGCGCCAATCAGTGCCTTGAGATGGTGTTTAAGCGCGACACTTTCTCGGAAGACTGCAAGTAGGTGCAGCGGCCCTTGGGCCCCTGATTGTTTAATAGAGTAGGGGACGCTCAATTGATGGGAACTACCGGCGCGTTGGTACAATTCCAGCCTTCGAATCTGGTGACGGTCGGCACGATTTCGGGTGCGGCCGTCCTGGACGGCTTGAAGGTGGCGGACTTTGGCAACTATGTGCTCGAGTACGTCAAAGATAAACCGGGCCTTCATCTTCTTCTCAATTTCGAGTATATCACGTACATGTCCAGCGCGGGCCTGACCGAGCTTCTCCGTATTAACGAGGCCTTGCGGGCCTCTAGCGGCTCAATCCGCTTGTGCAATCTCTCCTGCGACATCCGCAAGGTGTTTAAGATCACGAATCTCGACCAGATCTTCGCCATCCACGAGGACGAGAATGTCGAATCTGCCGTTCAGCGCTATGAACGGTCGCTTAGCGTCGCGGCCGATGAGGACGCTTGGGCAAGCCAAGACACGGGCGCCTGATGGCTCTTCACTTCCGGACGCGGCTCAATCTCACCATCGCATCGCTGGTCTTTCTTGTGGTCACGTGCATGACGATGGTGATGCTGGCAATCTTTGCCTTTGACATGTGGCAACAGAATTGGCGCAAGGGCACCGTGTTGACGCAAGTCACGACGCGCAACATCGAGTACGGCCTCTCCCTTCCGGATCAGGTCCAGGCACATTTGAGGAATCAGATGCTGGCGCAGGCTTATCTCACCGCCGAATTGGTCGCACTCGCCGAGCGCCCGGAAGCCAGTTCTCCCGAAGACATTTCCATGGCCCTGCAGCGCGTCATCGATCTTCTTGCGGAACACGGGGGCGGCGCATTTGTCACGGACTTCGTGGTAACGGACTCCGAGGGCCGCCCGTACATCGCCGCGCACACTGTGTCCGGCTCAAAAGAGCCGGCGGGTAATTTCCCGCTGTTGCCCGAAAAGCTCATGCCGTTACTGTCGCCCGGGGCTGAACCCGTTTCCCAACTGGCCACGGGCGAAGGCGAAGAAGAGGCTACCTATGTCGGCGTGCCCGGCGTGGACAAGCCTCGTATCGTCCAGGTGAGCGCCGACCCCGACCTCGTCGACCAGATGGCTTCGCTTTTTTCCGTGCAGCAACTTTCCGAGCGCTTCATGATTCCGGAGGAGTATTGGGGCCTCGCAATAGTCGATTCCGCTGGAAACATCGTTGCAGAGGCAGGTGAGCTGAACCTGTCATCCTTTACACGGCTCCGTGAAAAGGTCGTTCAGCTCTGCACCGACTTTTTGCG
>JASJYE010000013.1 GCA_030123645.1 Candidatus Hydrogenedentota bacterium
TCAACAATTTGCACTCGCGAGCTTCGCTGAGCAAAAAAGGGACTTTTGAGCCCTTGCAAAAGTAGACCCAGGCGGAGCGAGGCACGAGCGCAGACGGGCCGGAACCACCAGTTTGGAATATGTCCCTTTTCTCCACGGATAGCTCCCCGTCTCGCTACGAAATCCGGTGAGCTATCCTGTCTAGCACTCTGCCGGACTTCGTTCGTAAATCGTTTGTTTTCAACACCACGATGTGTTTACGTAGAAAAATAGAACACTGATACATAAGGACTTACAGCGATGGCTAGCCCGAAGTCCGACAGACTGCTAGCTGCCCCTGCGAGTAGACCCAAAGCGGTGATGGGGCCGTACTGGGTCTTTCACGGTCTCAGTAAACACACTTTTTACCCATTTTTTCCCACTTTATATAGACGATGGAAGCCAATTCCTTGAAATTTTTATCTATATAATGCGTAATGCGACGTCAAGGACCACAATATATTGTGGTATGGGGCTGAAGTTTAAACAAGAGAGTAAAATCCTAGGAGAAATGTATTGACAAGTGATCCTAGAAGTGGTAAATTAGGGCCAACAAGTGGTAATAGATGGGCAAAAGGGGTTTCGCGTGTACTACGGCGAGGCACATACGGTTCTGGACGAAAAGGGCCGGATCACTGTATCACGCAAGTTCCGCGAAACCATGGAGGTCCTGGGTCATGTCTTGTGGTATATGACCCGGGGCTACGACGGCTCCATCTTCATCTTTCCTAAAGAGCAGTGGGACGCGATCCGCGCCCAGGCCGCCAGGCACTCCTCGATGGACGCCCGCGCTATCGATTTCCGCCGGATGTTTTTCGGGAGCGTGGCCGAGGTGCGCCCGGATCGTCAAGGTCGAATGACGGTCCCGCCCCATTTGAGGGAGCATGCAAAGGTGGAAAAAGAAGCCGTATTGATTGGGTGCGATGACCATCTCGAGCTGTGGAGCCGGGATGGTTGGCGGCAGTACCAGGAGGGTATGGAAGCCGCCTATAAAGAGATGGGGAGCGAACTTTTCGGCGCAAGTCCAATCGGGGGAATTGCACAGAAGGAAGAGTAGCTCTCTTCTGAAGAATCGCCGGTAGTGGGAAACGCAGTAATGGGGTTGAGCGGAGGAGAAGGGTCATGCTCAATATTGAGACCCTGAAGGCAGGCGACATCGCCATCGTCCGAGTGGACGGCGAAGTCGACGAGGACGGTGTGCGCCAATTGCGCATTGCCCTCGTCAATTGTCTTCGGAGCAACGGGTACAACGTCGTCGTAAACCTGAGCGGCATGAAGTTCATCAGCTACATGGGCGTGGGGGTGCTCGTGGAGCGATTGCGCCAGTTCAGGTCTTACGACGGAGACATGAAGTTGGTCGGACTGAACCTGTACACGCAACGTTTGTTCAGGATGACCGGCGTCACCTCGTTGTTCGACGTCTACGAGACGGAAGCGGACGCCATCCGGGAATACCAGGAGGCGGCGTAGGCGGTGGACCATGTCCCTGTCCTTGCAGGGCCTGTATTGCAGTACCTGCAGATACGAGAGGATGGGGTTTACGTGGATTGCACCGCCGGCGCCGGGGGACATTCTGTGTTGATCGCGGAGCGGTTGAGCGAGAATGGCACGCTCATCGCAATCGACAGAGATCCGGTGGCGGTCACACTGACGCGTGAACGAGTGAAATCGTTTCCGCAGGTGCAGGTGGTTCGGGGGAACTACCGCGACCTTGCCGCCAGGTTAGCGGAGCGTGGCATCACGGAACTGGACGGCGTCTTAATCGATGCCGGGGTATCGAGCATGCAGCTCGACGATCCTGAGAGGGGCTTTAGCTTTCAGGAGACCGGCCCGCTGGACATGCGCATGGATCCTGAGGCCGGCCATTCAGCGGCGGAGTATCTTGAGCGGGTGGAGGAGTTGGAGTTGGCGCGTATCCTTCGCGAGTACGGCGATCTAAGACTGGCAAAGCGTATTGCCAATGCAATTTGCCGCCGCCGGGGCAGCGCGCCGCTCAAAACCACTAAGGACCTTGCGGACGTAGTTGCGGAAGTTTTCGATTTTGTTCAGGGCACGCCCGAAGAAACGCGGACGGTTTTTCAGGCCATCCGAATTGCGGTCAATGAGGAGTTAGAAGGCCTCGAGTCCGTGCTACACCAGGCGATTGACATGTTGCGATCGGGCGGCCGGCTCGTTTGCATCACATTTCATTCCGGAGAAGATCGCATAGCGAAAGCTGTCTTTCGCGCCGCGGCGCAAAAGCGCAGAGTATTGCACCCGGACGGCAGAGTGAAAGAAGTACTCCCACCTGTGATGAAGGTGTTGACCCGCAAGCCGCTAAAGCCATCGAAGGATGAGATTCGCGCCAACCCGCGCGCCCGGAGCGCTAAATTGCGCGCCGCAGAGAGAGTGGCATAAGACGAGGAGAACGGGAGATGCCCAAGCGGCGGCCGACACGAGCCACGCTGCGCGGATGGTGGCACAGCCTTCCTTTTCTCGCGTCGGCCTTCGGTCTAATGTTTCTTTTCTCCTGGCTCGAAACGGAGCGCCTGGCCAATGAATACCGCGCCCAGGATTTGCTCGTGGAGATTAAAGAGGTAAAGAAGAGTAGCGCCAAACTCCGTGAACAGCGCCATCAGCTGAAGAGCATGGAACAACTGGAGCAAAAGGCGCCTTCGTTGGCCTTGATCGTGGCGGAGCCAGGCCAAGTTATCATCATTCGGGGCGAAGCGCGCGAAGTGGCCTGGCCATCGCGTTCACGGACGGCCGCGAGCGATGAGGCGGCGCCCACGCGCTCTGTTGTGTTCCATCTACTGCCCTCGATTCACGGAGACGCCGACACGACATTGCAGCATGAGGTCGCCAAGAGGCAAGCGCAGGATTAAACCGCCGGCTGGCATCATAGGAGTCGCCGACAGGCTGGATGGCGAAAAAAAGGCTCAAAGAACGCGAAAAACGCAAGCCACCGGTCGTTCGCGCCGGAAAGGGGCAATCCGTCCGGATTCGCCTGGTCCTGCTCTTATTTCTACTGATTTACGCGGGCATCGCCGCGCGCCTGATCATGTTCCAGATCGACCCCGACCTGCGTTTCGCCGACGAGGAACTCAAGCACATCGGCGAAATCTCCATCCAGCGCCCTCGAGGCGACATCGTCGATCGAAACGGGCGCATTCTCGCGACCGACCGCACGGTGCCCTCGCTCTGGGTCGATCCCTCCGAGGTCGACGATCCAAATGCGATGGTGCACTATCTTATGGCGCGCCTCGGGTTTGACGAAGCCGACGTATACGAGCGTGTGACTCGCACGAAGGCCAACGGAGATCGCATGAGGTTCGTCTGGCTCAAACAACGCATGACGGATGCCGAGGCGGCGCGCTTGGGAGACATCAACGATGCTCCCGAGCCGGAGGCCCTGCACATTCAGAATGAATACCTCCGCTACTATCCCGAGGGCGAGCTCGCGGCCCAGACCTTAGGGTTTGTGAACGGTAAGGGTCAGGGCGAAGGGATCGAAGGGCAGTACGACAAGTACCTGCACAGTGAAGACGGGAGGCGCGTGGCGCGCGTCGATGGCAGTAAGCGCCGGAATATGCTCGGATATTGGACCTTGCAATACGAGCCGCCCAGCGGCGGCGACCGGGTCCAACTGACGCTCGACTCCACGATGCAGCGTAGCCTCGAACTCAAGCTTGACCAGGCCTTGAGCTTTAGCGAGGCGTCGCGGGCGATGGGCATTTTGATGGATTCGCACACGGGCGACATCCTGGCCTTGGCGACGCGCCCCGCCTTCGATCCGAACCGCTACATGGAATTCGAGGCCGCAGCCCGAAAAAACCGCGCCGTGATGGATCTCTTCGAGCCCGGGTCCGCATTCAAGATCGTCACGGCCGCGGCGGCGCTCGAGTTGGGTCTCCTCTCGCCCGATGACAAGATCGACTGCATGGGCGGCCGCTTTAATCCTTACGGCCGGCCCATTTCCGATACCCATATCTTAAACGTCGCACCGTTTTCGGAGTGCTTCGCCGTCTCCAGCAACATCGCCATCGTTAAAGTTGCCAGCCTCATCGGGCCCGACCGTCTCGAAGAGTGGATTCAGCGCTTCGGCTTCGGCAAGAGAAGCGCGCTCGGGCTTTCCGGCGAGAGCGCGGGCATCTTCCGGCCCCAAGAGCAATGGTCCCGCCTATCGATGGGTTCGCTTCCGATGGGCCAAGAGATCGCCGTGAATATATTGCAGTTGGCGCGGGCCTTTAGCGTCATCGCGAACGGCGGCTATCTGGTCGAGCCCACTTTGGTGAAGGAAATTGTAAGCTCGGAAGGCGACGTGGTCTTCCGCACTCAGAAAGCCGAGCGCAAGCGAATCCTTTCGGAAGAAACGGCACGAACTATGCGCGAACTCTGCTACCGCGTCGTCTCGCACGGGGGCACCGGCTCTCTCGCGGCCATCCCAGAATATCGCGTCGGCGGAAAAACCGGGACAGCGCAGATAGCACCATATAATGAGAATCGATATACGGCCGTGTTTGCGGGGTTTGCACCCTTGGCCAACCCTCGGCTAACATGTGTGATAGTCGTGCATGAGCCCATGATTGGGCGGCATTACGGGGGACTCGTTTGTGGACCGGTGTTTAAGGGAGTGATGCGTGCGGCCCTCGTTCAACTTAACGTAACGCAGGATCCAATGAGTGCTGAGGATTGGAGGGGGGTTGTCGCGGGTGAGCAGGGCATGGGGGAACTCGCAAATTTGGTCCTGCCACTGCTCGAGCCCGATGCCTTCGAGGAAGACCTTGACGGCTTGGAACTTATTCCGGCACAGGAGGATAAAACGCATGCGGGGCCCCGCATGCCCGATTTCGGGGGAATGACAAAGCGGGAGGCCAAAGCACTAGGGGTCTCACTGGGTCTTCCATGGGACCCACAGGGGGCGGGCAGAGTGCTTCGACAGGAGCCGGCCGCGGGTACGCTGTTGCAGGAGGTGCGTCTGTGCAAATTGGTCTTTTCCAACGGGTAGTCCAATGACGATGACCACCCTGGAAATCGCCGAGTTGCTCGCCCAGCCCTTGGGCGCTATGCCCGACCTGCCCTTCTCCTCCATTAGCGCCGATTCACGAAAAATCGAGCGAGGCGGCCTCTTCGTCGCCTTAGCCGGCGAAAAGGTCGACGGCCACGCCTTCGCGGAGCAGGCCCGCGCAAAGGGCGCCGTAGCCGTTCTCGGCGAACGCGAAGGCCTGTCCGAACTCGACGGGCTTCCCTATATTCATGTCGAGAACGCCCGCCGAACCCTCGGGCTCACGGCGCATGCCCTTCAGGACAACCCGTCAAGGGCATTGACGGTTATCGGCGTAACCGGTACCAACGGAAAATCGAGTACCGTCTATTTGATTCGCCGCATCCTCGAAACCTGCGGCCTCTCCACAGCGCAGCTCGGGACAATCGGATATACCATCGGCGGCGTCACGCTCGACGCGGCGCATACTACGCCGTTCCCCGAGGATCTCGCCGCGATGTTCCACCGCGCGAAAGATGCCGGCCAGACACACGTCGTAATGGAAGTGAGTTCGCACGCCCTCGAGCAGGAGCGCGTAGCCGGCATCGAGTTTGACGTTGGCGTTTTTACGAACTTGACGCAAGATCATCTCGACTATCACGAGAACATGGAAGCCTATCTCCTCGAAAAGCTGAAACTGTTCGAGGCGATTCAGGGCGAGGACGCCTTCACCGTGGCCAACAATGAGGACGCGTACGCCGGCCGCTTCGCGGAGGTGTCCCGTGTGCCCTGTCACCGCTACGGACTCGGCGGAGATGTTCGCGCGCTCGACGTGCGTGTGGAGGCGCGCTCAACCTCCTATCGCGTAGTCACGCCGTGGGGCGCCGAGGAAATCACCATGAAGCTCCTGGGGCTCCACAACGTCTCAAACGCCCTCGCGGCCATCACTGTCTGCGGAGCGCTGGGCCTGCCCATGGCCTGCATCGCCCGCGGTGTCGAAGCCCTCGCCTCTGTACCGGGACGTTTCGAGCACATCGACGCCGGCCAGGATTTCCAGGTCATTGTCGACTACGCGCACACCGAGGACGGCCTTCAGAACGTCCTGCAGGCCGCGCGCCAGATCTGTAGAGGCCGCGTCATCGTGGTCTTCGGGTGTGGCGGAGATCGCGACAAGGGCAAACGCGCGAAAATGGCCTCGGTAGCGGCCGAGCTCGCGGATTACAGCATTGTCACCTCGGACAATCCGCGCTCCGAATCGCCCGAAGGCATTGTGCTCGATATCGTTGTGGGTCTTCAGCGCGCAGGAAAAAAACGCGGCGAGGAATACCGGGTCTTTCTCGAGCGCGCGGAGGCGATTCAGCACGCCCTGGAATTCGCGCGCCCCGGCGATCTCGTAATGATCGCCGGCAAGGGCCACGAGGATTATCAAATCATTAACAGTGAGCGGATTCATTTCGACGATCGCGAGGTCGCGCGAAATCTGCTCCAGGCGATGTGAGCGGCATGGCCTGGACCTACACGATTTCAGATCTCGCCCGCATGACCGGTGGCGAGGCCAGAGACGGGGGGGACGTGTCCTTCCATCGCTTCTCCACGGACACGCGCACACTCGAGAAGGGTGACATATTTCTTGCGCTGACCGGCGAGAATTTCGACGGCAACCGCTTCGTGGAAGAAGCCTTCGCGAAAGGCGCCGCCGCGGCCGTGACGAAGGCGGCGAGTGACGCCGGCCCGTGCGTGATTGTCGACGATCCGCTTCAGGCCCTTCAGCGCTTCGCCCAATGCCATCGCGAGCACTTCGAGATTCCCGTCATCGCCATCACCGGCACCTGCGGCAAGACCTCGAGCAAAGATCTTGTCGCGGCCGTATTAGAGACGCGCTACAAGGTCGTGAAGACGAAAGGAAATCTCAATAACGAGATCGGTCTGCCCCTATCGCTCCTTGAAATCGACGCCGGCACGGAAGCCGCCGTGATCGAAATGGGCGCAAACCATCGAGGGGACATCGCGCAGCTCTGCGGAATCGCCAAGCCGACTGAAGCGGCCATTACCATGATCGCCGAAGCGCACCTCGAGGGCTTCGGAACGCTCGAAGACGTCGCCGAGGCGAAGGGAGAGATCGCCGATGGCCTTCCGGACTCGGGTCTGTTCTATGTGAACTTGGACGATCCCCGCTGCGTCAGGATCGCGGAAAACTTTTCGGGTCGCACCGTTTCCTTCGGCACTGCAGGTGACGTAGCACTCGAATCATGCGTCTTCAACGAAGCGGGGGAGATGGATCTCCGTGTGCGGCCCGTGGGCGAGTTGGTGTTACCCTTACATGCGCGCGCACACGCTGCGAACGTCCTCCTCGCGATCGCCGTCGGGCTTCAGCATGATGTCGTCTCATTCGAAGGGCCCCTCCGTCGTGCGTGCCTGGAATCCACGCGCTTCAAGGTGTTGACCATCGGTCCGTTGGAGATCATCGACGACAGCTACAATTCAAACCCGCCCTCGGTGAGGGCCGCGTTGGAGGCGCTACGCGACAGGCCGGTTGCCGGCGCGCGGATGGCTGCCCTCGGGGACATGCTCGAGCTTGGGAAATACGCGGATGAGTTGCACGAGGCGGTCGGCGCCTTCGCGGGCGCATGCGGCGTGGAGCGTCTTTTCGTGCGCGGTGACCATGCTCAGGCGACCTTAAAAGGGGCCCGTGCCGCGGGTGTTGCTAAGGTTCAAGTCATTGATACACATGAAGATATGGCCGAGGTCATCGCCCATTGTGCGGGCCCAGGCGACACCTTGTTGGTCAAAGGCTCCCGCGGCATGACGATGGAGAAAGTCATCGAATCGCTGCGCTCTTGTTACGACGAAGCCGCACACGTGAGTCCCGCCTCCGAGCGCGCCCAAAGGATGTAGATGCTCTATTATTTGGCCAAGGAATTGACCCCAGAATTCGGTTTTCTAAATATCTTCAGCTACCACACGGTACGCGCCGCCGGCGCGCTCTTCACGGGGTTTCTGCTTAGCCTTATCCTCGGGCCGAAGCTTATCAACTACCTCCGTGCGCTCAAAATCGGCCAGATCATCAAAAAGGATCACGTGGACGATCTGCATGCGCTGCACAAGGAAAAGGCCGGCACACCGACCATGGGCGGCGTGCTGATCATTGTGACCACGACGATTTCGCTTCTCTTGTGGAGCCGCTTTACCGACCGCCTGCTTCTCGTGGCGTTGGGAATGCTCCTGCTCCTCGGCGCAGTCGGCTTTCTCGACGACTTTATTAAGCTGCGCCGCAAACACAACGACGGCCTGAGCGCCCGCGCAAAATTCTCAGGTCAGATCCTCGCGGGGGCGCTGCTTGGCGCCTATGTCATGGCGTATCCGATCACATACGGCGCCTCGTACCTCAAGGAGAACGATGTCGCCGATTGGGACGGCCTCATGACAGCTTTCCGGGATGAGTCCGGCAGCGATCCCTCGACGCGGCTCGGGAAGTTCGGCTCAGCGCTCACGCCGGAATTGCGCGACGACCTCGCCAACGCGCCCAGCGATCCAGAGACGCGCATCGCGCTGCTTGACGAATTGAACCTTGTGATGGAGCGGCGGGGCCTTTACGACGAGGCCCTTTGGCGTGATTCAAGCCTGAACGGCGAATCGCACGCCATGCTCGCCAAAGGCCTCGATAGCCTTAGCGACCGCCACTTGCTCCGCTTCAACCGATTGCTCTTCGAGGCCGCCGCGCCCAGCCTCGTGGTCAAGAGCATCCGAAACCTGCAGACGAAAGTAGCCGTACCGGGCTTCAAAGACACCATGATCCCAATGGGGCTGTTCTATATCGCCTTCGTAACCTTGATTATCGTGGCGACTTCTAACACCGTCAACCTCACCGACGGCCTCGACGGCCTCGCGGTTGGCGCTAGCGTCGTCTCGCTATCCGCCTTTACGGCGATCGCCTATATTGTCAGCCGCGCCGACTGGTCGAGCTACCTCTTTCTGACCTATATTCCGGAGGCGAGCGAGTTGACGGTCTTCGGCTCGGCGCTCCTGGGGACCGGCCTAGGTTTCCTGTGGTACAACGCGCACCCCGCCGAGCTGTTCATGGGCGACACGGGCTCGCTTGCGCTCGGAGGCGCCATGGGCACGCTGGCCGTGCTGACAAAACAAGAACTTTTGTTGCCGATCGTAGGCGGCTTGTTTGTGCTCGAAGGCCTAAGTGTCATCCTCCAAGTGGGCTCCTACAAACTGCGCGGTAAACGCATATTCAAGATGGCCCCTTTGCACCACCATTTTGAATTGATGGGATGGTCCGAAAGCAAAGTTACGATCCGATTTTGGATCCTTGCGTTTATGTTCGCACTGTTGAGCCTAGCCACCCTCAAACTTCGCTGAGATCGCCATGGATGTAAAGAACAAAAAAGTAACCGTTGTCGGGATAGGCCGCACCTCCATGGCACTCATTCGCCTGCTCCTACGCGAGGGCGCCATGCCTTACGTCACCGATGCGTCGAAGGCGGCCGCATTGCAGCCGATGAGGGAGCAGCTCGAGGAACTCGGCGTCCCTTACGAATGCGGTGGCCACAGCAGCAGCGCCTTCGAAGACACCGCGCTGGTCATCCCCAGCCCGGGCGTTCCTCCGTCCATAGAGCCGATCGGGCAGGCCGTCGAAGCCGGCGCAGCCTGCATCAGCGAGATGGAATTCGCCTTTCCGTATTGCCGCTCAAAGATCATCGCCGTAACGGGCACAAACGGCAAGACCACCACGACCGAACTGATCCGGCACATGATCTACGCTTGCGGACACACCGTCCTACTCGCCGGCAACAACGATTTGCCCTTCTCCGAAGCGGTGATGGTTGAGCCCGCGCCGGAATTTATCGTCCTCGAAGTAAGCAGCTATCAACTCGAACTCATTGAAACCTTTCACCCGTGGATCGGCGTCTTGCTCAATCTAAGCGAAGACCACCTTGCGCGCCACGGGACCATGGAAGAATACGCCTCGGCGAAGGCAAATTTGTTCGCCCATCAAGGGCCCGGCGAAATCGCCATCGTGAATGCTGACGATCCCTTGTGCAGCGGGTTTGCCCAGAGACGCGCCGGAACGTGCGGCCTCGTATTAGTGCCCGTGCATCGTTTCAGCGTATCGCAACGGCTGGAGACGGGCCTCTGGCTGGACGGCGATACCATCCGGAATGGGGATACGGCCATCGCGGAGAGGGGCGACGTGCATCTCCCGGGGCCTCACAACCTCGAGAACGTCCTCGCCGCATTGGCCGTCATGTCCATAGGGGACTTCCGCTGGGACAAGGTTATCGAAGGCCTTCGCTGCTTCGAGGGCGTCGAGCACCGCCTCGAGCGCGTCGCTTCCATCGACGGCGTAGACTACATCAACGATTCCAAGTCGACGAATCTGGACAGCCTCAAGGCAGCCCTCGAAAGTTTCGACGGCCCCCTGGTGCTCATCGCGGGAGGACGCGGCAAAGGCAGTGACTATGCCTCATTGCGTGGGCCTGTGGCGCAGCGCGTCTCGACCCTAATTACCATGGGCGAAGACGCCCCACTCATCGAAGACGCCCTCGCGGGCGAGGTCCCGGCCCTCCGCGCCGCGGACATGGCCGACGCGGTCGCGAAAGCAGCGCAGGCGGCGCCAGCGGGCGGTGTCGTCCTGCTCTCGCCGGGCTGCGCAAGCTTCGATATGTATTCCAACTTCGAGGAACGGGGCCGTGACTTCAAACGCGCTGTCGGAGAGCTTCGGCCCCCACGGCACGGCGCCACCGAGCGCATGACGGCCTAAACGATGAGACGCGAATCCACCCTCTTGTTGACCACCGTCCTGGCACTCGTAATGATCGGCGTCATCATGGTCTATAGCGCAAGCGCGGCATATGCGTCGGCGGAAGAGCGCCTTTTCCGGCAATTGCTCTACGTCGCCCTAGGCCTGGCCGTCCTTTTTCTAGCAATCCACTTCGATTACCGAAGGCTCGCCCAGCCGTTCTTGTTCCGATTTCTTGTGCTACTCTCGCTTGCCCTTCTCGTGCTCGTACTGATCCCGGGGATCGGTGTCGCGCGCGGCGGCGCGCAACGATGGATCGAAATCAGCGGTTTCTCCTTTCAACCTTCGGAATTCGCCAAGTTTTCGCTCCTGCTCCTGCTTGCCGTGAAGCTCTCGCAGAACCGGGAGCAAATCAAAAGCTTCACCCACGGCTATCTCCCGTGCGTCCTGATCATCCTGACCTTCGCCGGGCTGATCCTCGCCGAGCGCGACCTCGGCACGCCCGTAGTCCTATGCGCGGCCGGATTTTTCATGCTGCTCCTGGCCGGCGCCCCGCTTCGGTACCTGGTGCCCAGCATCATTCCGGCGGCTCTGGCCGTGTACGTGCTTTCGATCACGAGCGAATATCGATACAGGCGATTAACCGCATTCCTCGATCCCTGGAGCCACAGCGATCGAGAGGGCTATCAGCTTATCCAGTCCATGAACGCCTTCGTGAAAGGGTCCATGTGGGGGCTTGGGCCGGGAGGCGGCGAACAGAAATTGTTCTATCTCCCCGCAGCGCATACCGACTTTATTTTCGCAGTCTGGGGCGAGGAGACCGGGCTCATCGGCTCGCTCTTCCTGATAGGATTGTTCGTGCTGCTCCTCTTTCTCTCATTGCGGATCGCCCTACACGCGCCGGACCTCTTTGGGACCCTGCTCGCCTCGGGCATCGCCTCGCTCATCGTCTTTCAGGCGGCCTTCAACATGGCAGTCGCGACGGGCCTTCTGCCGACAAAAGGTCTTCCGCTTCCCTTTATCAGCCACGGCGGCACCTCGCTCATCGTCTTCATGGGCCTCATGGGTATCGTCATAAACATTGGGACGCAAGCCACCGCGACCTCGAGAGTACGCCCCGCGACCGCCCATTGACGACGCCCGAGGATGTGGGGCAGATAGGGAGCCTATACAAACGCTATGCGTGTCATGATTACCGGCGGCGGCACAGCCGGGCATACATCGCCCGCTGTCGCCATCATAGAGGAGTTACAGAAAAGAGATCCGCGTCTTCAATTGCAATGGGTCGGATGCCGAGGCAGCGTCGAGCAGCGCGTCTGCGCAACACTCTCCATCCCCTTCCGCAAGGTCCCCGTCCGCGGGTGGCCCCGCACAGGCATCCTGCGGCGTTTGTGGGCACTGATCACGCTGGGATTTGGCGTGCTCCACTGCGTGTTTCTCCTGCGATCCTTTCGGCCGCAGGTTATCATCGGGGTTGGCGGCTACGTCTCCGTGCCGCTCACCTGGCTTGCGCAACGCTTCGGCATCGCCACCATTCTGCACGAGCAGAACAAACAACTCGGACTCGCCAACCGCCTCCTCGCGCCCAAGGCCCAAAAACTCCTGCTCAGCTTTCCGGACACGAAAGGAGGGTATCCCGAAGACCGGGCGCTGGTCGTCGGCAACCCCGTGCGCCAGGGATTTTTGGACCCTCCGGAACGTGCAGCGGCTTGCGCAGCTCTTGAACTCGACCCCGCCATTCCCGTCGTGCTCGTGTGCGGCGGCAGCCAAGGCGCACACACGTTGAACCAGGCCATGGAGGAGGCGCTCCAGCACTTCGGGCCCGAAGAGGCGCAATTCATATGGATGACAGGAAAGACGGAGGTCACCCGTGCCCGTAGAACGGCCCTGCGCTCCAAGGCCGCTGTCACGGTGCACGCCTTCATCGACGACATGGTGACAGCGTGCTCAGCCGCAACGGTCATGGTCAGCCGCGCCGGGGCCTCGAGTACCGCCGAAATTGCGTCGCTCGGAAAGCCGTCGATCCTGGTGCCTTACCCCTTCGCCACCGACAACCACCAAGAAGTGAACGCGAAGGCCTTTGAAGACGCGGGGGCCGCCGTGCTTATCCTGGACTCCGAGTGCACAGGTCCGCGCTTGCTTGAAGAATTGCGCGCGATGCTGGCCGATGCCCCACGCCTCAAGCGCATGGGCGAAGCCGCACGCACGCTCGCGAAACCCGTGGCCGTAGAGACGATAGTCGAAACGATATTCTCCGTTTCCTTTGAAGAGGCGAGCTAAGTGAACAGCGCATCCCTCGATGTCGGAGACGCGCGCATCGAAGTCGTGCGCGGCGACATCACCAAAGAAAACCTCGACGCCATCGTGAACGCCGCAAACAGCTCTCTCCTGGGCGGCGGCGGTGTCGACGGCGCGATCCATAGCGCGGGCGGTGCGAAAATTCTGGAAGAATGCCGCCGCCTCGGAGGCTGCGCGACCGGCGACGCGAAGATTACCACGGCGGGCAACCTGCCGGCCCGCTTCGTCATACACACCGTTGGTCCCGTGTACCGAGACGGGAAGGCCGGCGAGGCCGAGTTGCTCGCGAGCTGTTTTAGGCAAAGTATCGAGGTGGCCGAAGAGCACGGACTACGGAGTCTTGCGTTTCCGGCGATAAGCTGCGGCGTGTACGGCTACCCTATTTCGCAGGCGGCCCCCATCGCCATTGAAACCGTCCGGGCGGCCCTGGAACGCACGCGAAGCGTCAAATTGGCCCGCTTCGTTCTATTCAGCGAAGCGGATTACAGCACCTTCGAAGAGGCGCTGAACGCGTTATCTTGAGCGGGCGGTCATTGCCACAGCACGCCCTTAGCGGAATGTGAACGGGGACGTATCCACTTCATTGTGGCAGGCATCGTACCACGCCTCCACATGATCGCCCAGTTCGATTCGCTCCATGTGAAATGTATCAAAGGGGCTGGTGAGCATAATTGCGTCCCCGTCATTGCCCTCGCAGAAATAATTCGCCACATGAAGCGCCGTTACCACCGAGAACTGTTCCTCCTCGCACCCTGACGGGATGCTGTGAAACGTAATGGCTTCCGTGATCGTATCCGGAAGGCCCCAGAGCTCCATCAAGTATCCACCGACCTCCGCGTGTGTCGCGCCGAAAAGCTCCTTCTCCGCGTCGATGAGCAGTTCACCGTTTTCCTGCGCCATACGAAGGGCCTCGCCGAATTCCTCGGTCTTCTTCGTGGCCAATATGATCTGTCCGATGTCATGGAGCAGGCCCGCGGTAAAGGCGTCATCGGCCATCTTCTGGCTATCGGACTCCATGAGCACGATCTTTTTGGCAAAGGCCGCGACTTTCAGACTGTGGTTCCACAGCACCTCCAATTGGAAGTTCTCCGGCAATTGGTCCTTCTCCGCAGGTTGAAAGGCCTCCGCCGCGAGCACCAGGTTCCGAAGGTTGCTCAGCCCTAGTAAGGTCGCCGCTTCCACCACATTAGAGACCTGCTGACGTAACCCGTAGGTGGACGAGTTGACGATCTGCAACACTTTCGCGGTCATGCCCGCGTCCTTCTCAATGATCGCCGCCACCCGCTCCACCGAAGGCTTTTCCGTTTGCATTTCGCGGAGTATTTCACGGTACAGCTCCGGTACCGAAGGCACGCCCCCCATCTCCAGCAGCAATTGCTTGATGCCGCTCTTCTCGAGTTGATCGCGTAGGGCAAAGGCGCGAAGGATGAGTTGCATCAACAACTGCGGGTCGAAGGGTTTTACCAGGAACTGGTGAACGATCATCGCCGTCCGCACCACAGAGCCACTACCCGGTGAGCCTGAGAGCGCAAACCGGATAGTCTCCGGATACTTCTCCATGACTTCCGCGAGAAATTCGCTCCCGTGCATTCCCGGCATCTGCATGTCCGAGATGACAATATCAAAGGGCTCCTCTCGCGCCATGAGCTCCAGCGCCTCTTCGCCGCTTGTGCTGAAGACCATTTCCCACTGCCGTCGCATGGGGCGGAGCATGCGCTTCATAGCCTGACCCACATTCATGTCATCGTCCACAAAGATAATGCGCTTCATGTTTCTAGTCTCTTTTTCCAGCGGTTAGCAGGTGAATTGTTTGCGTATTTTCTCGAATTCATCCGCTATGCTCTCAAAAGCACTGAATATGCGAGGAGAAAAGTGAGACCCGCAGTCCGCTCGCATCTGCTCCATCGTTTCTTCGACGCAGTATGACTCCTTGTACGGACGCTTCGAGCGGAGCGCGTCGTATACATCCGCCACCGCACAGATCTGACCCACAATCGGGATTTCGTCCCCCTTAAGACCCTGGGGGTAGCCGGTGCCATCCCATTTCTCGTGGTGCGTCATGATGATTGTCGTAGCAAGTTCACGCAGCCGATCCGCTTCGACGGCCGGTTCCAAGCTGGTCTCATCGAAAGAATCCAGGAAAGCCACGATACCCTTGGGCTGGGCCATCAGAATCGATGCCCCGATCTTGCAATGCTCCTCCATAATGAGCCGCTCAGATTCATCTAAGATCCCCGGTTTGAGAAGGATCCGATCCGGTATGCCGATCTTTCCTACGTCGTGCAACGGGCTCGTGAGAAATATGTTCTGGATCTCCTCATCCGGAAGCTCCAGCGCCAACGCCAGCACGCGACAGCAGCATGCCACTCGAATTACGTGCTCCCCCGTCTCCTCATCACGGAATTCACCCGCCTTTGCCAAGCGCCAAATGATGTCGCGGCGCGCATTTTCAAGTTCCGCCGTACGTTCCTTTACGCGTTGCTCAAGGTATGCGTTCTGGTCGCGGAGTTCATCCTGATACGCCTTGAGGCGCAGCACACTGCGCAGACGCGCCACCAAGTCTTCATGTCCCACCGGCTTGTTGAGAAGGTCCGTAGCGCCCAGATCCAGCGCCTGGCGTTTAAGGTCCGTTTCGGCGTTCCCTGTAAGGATAATGATTGGGATCGCCCGCGTACGCTCGTCACCGCGGAGCGCCTGTAACAGATCCAGACCCGTTTTCCCCGGCATGTTGACGTCCGACACTACCGTATCGAATTCGGTCTCCGAGCAGCGCTGGAGGGCTTCCTCAACCCCATTGACAAATTCCATGCTCCAGTTATCGCGCTGGCCTCGAAGCATCCGACGTATGCCGTCGAGAAAATTCGGGTCGTCATCGACAAAGAGAATCTTCCTCTTCTTCGCAGGCGATGCGTCTATTTGAGATCTTTCCAGCTCATTCGTCGTCTGCATAATTCTATCCGCCTATCTCCACTGCTACCCCTTCAGGCCGTTCTTCGGGCTCGTGTACAAGCGCCAGCGGTATGCGCACGATAAAGG
>JASJYE010000221.1 GCA_030123645.1 Candidatus Hydrogenedentota bacterium
CGCTGTGCAGAGGCGTCGAAGGCCGCGCCTAGGACGACGGCGGCACAGCCGATAATCGAAATTGCCCGCAGGACTGTCGAATTCATGCCTTTCTCCTCCGTTGAAATATTCAGAACGTTCCTTTATAGCGTATTCTCGGGTCTCTATTCCAGTGAAAATCGCGGTGTAGAGAATGCTGCCCCTTCTTAACCGGCCCGGTAGTATAGCCAATTCAGCATACGGCCGGCCCGCGCTCACGAAACGGCGCGGACGGCAATCTGTTGCCTGGAGGGGCTTTCGCGTGAGATGATGTGCCCCACTTTCGGGGCCCGCCAGCGGTTGTTCGGAGACTTCGAGTAAATGCCACGGTCGCTGCGCTCGCTGTTAAGAACGCTTTTTTGACAGGATTTACATGATGAACAAGATTTTTGTTTCGGCAGATTCTGGAGCCGAAATCTTGTCAATCTTGTAAATCCTGTCAAAAAACAAACGCTGGAACGGTGGAACCTTATGAATTCTCACCGGCACAGCCGGTGGATTAACTTGGATTTAGAGAGGATGTTTGAATGGCGAGCGTGAAAACTCTACCTCCGCGAAGCAAAGTGAAGCCGCCTGATACTTGGGACCTCGGGGAGCTCTACAAAAGCGACGCGGCATGGCGACGGGCCTATGCGAAATTGGAAAAGATGGCGGAGGGCTATGGCCGATTCCGGGGAAAGCTCGGAAGCTCGGCGAAGGTCGTTCGAGATTGTTTCGATTTCGATTCGGGTTTCGAGAAATTGGCGGAACGCTTGGGGTCCTACGCCTTTCTGAAGCAATCGGAGGACGTGGCGAACAGCACCTACCAGGGCATGGTGCAGCAATATACCTTCCTCGCCACGCGCGCCGCAGAGGCCGCAAGCTTTATCGCACCTGAACTTCAGGCGCTTCCCAAGAAGAAACTGCAAGGCTATCTAAAGTCTCCCGTATTGAAGGACTATCGAATTCAGCTGGAAAAGCTGGTGCGGTATAAGCCGCATATTCTGTCTGCAAAGGAGGAGCGCCTGCTCGCGATGCAGGGCGAGGTCGCGGGCACGGCGAGCAAGATCTTCGGCCAGTTGACAGACGCCGATTTCAAATTCGGCACCGTCAAGGACGAGAATGGCCAAGCGGTCGAGTTGAGCCAGGGTTCGTTTCGCGTCTTTCTGGAATCGCGGAAGCGGTCTGTACGCAAGGCCGCATTCACGAAATTTTACGAGGTGTATGAGGGACATCAGAACACCTTGGCGGCCGCCCTGAGTTCGTCTGTGCTTCAGGACGTGTACGTGGCGCGGGCACGCAACCATCCCAGCGCCCTCGAGGCGGCGCTGTTTGCCGACAAGGTCCCCGTTTCCGTTTACACAAACCTCATCGACACCGTCCGGGCGAATCTGGATACGGTCTATCGATACCTCGACCTGCGTAAGAAGGCGCTCAAGCTAAAGGCCGTCCATCATTACGACACTTACAATTCCATCGTCGACCTTCCAAGAACGCGCATCGAATATGCGAAGGCCGTGGACCAGATCTGCGAGGCCGTGGCGCCCCTTGGCACGGGCTACGTCGAGACGCTGCGCAAGGGCCTGAAGGGCCGGTGGGTGGACCGTTATGAGAATCAGGGAAAACGGAGTGGCGCCTTCTCGGGAGGTGGATTCGTCGGACCGCCGTATATCCTGATGAATTACAAGGATACGGTGCTCGATAGCGTGTTCACGCTCGCCCACGAGGCGGGCCATTCCATGCACACGCATTTCAGCGCGCGCCATCAGCTGTTTCAGAATTACCAGTACACAATCTTCGTGGCCGAGGTCGCCTCCACCTTCAACGAACAGTTGCTCGGTAAATACCTGATGGATAGCGCCCGGGACGCCAAACGGCGGGCACAGCTCATCTCTAAGGAGATCGACGAAATTCGAGGGACCATCGTCCGCCAGACGATGTTCGCCGAATTCGAGAAGATCATCCACGAGATCGCCGAAGCGGGTGAGCCGCTCACGCTTGAACGTCTTCGCGGCGAGTACCGCAAGCTGGTCGAGGCATATTTTGGGCCGAAATTCGCTATCGACGACGTGCTCGAGCTCGAAGGAATGCGGATCCCGCATTTCTACCGCGGGTTCTACGTCTACAAATACGCGACGGGCCTGAGCGCGGCCATCGCATTGAGCAATATGGTCCTGGACGGCGGCAAGAAAGAGCGGGATCGCTATCTGAATTTCCTCAAGAGCGGCGGCTCGAAGTATCCACTCGACCTCCTCCGCGATGCCGGCGTGGACCTCGAGAAACCCAATGCGGTGAACGCGGCGATGGAGCGATTTCGGGAATTGGTGGATGAACTCGAGACAGTGCTCTAATTCGGCTGTAGGAAATGTGATTCCCGAAATAAAGAGCGGCGGATGTTCTTAATTGATGCAACGCCCGTCGTGTCATCCTGAGCGAAGCCGAAGGATCTCTTGCGCCGTCGTAGTCATCCTCTTGAAGAGATCCTTCGGCTTCGCTCAGGATGACATCAAACAAGAATCGGTAGCGCATGCAGAGGAAGAGGATGTCAATGGCCCGGCCAGCGGTCTTATTTTTTTGGTCTTCACGTGCTTTTGGGCGGCTGCGTCACGAGGCAGCTTGGCCCTCAGTGTCTTGATTCCATCTCACCCGCCGGCGATGGCGGGGACGATCGAGACCTCGTCGCCGTCGGCAACGGCGGTGTTCTTGCCGTCGATGAAGCGGATGTCTTCCTGGTTAAGGTAGACGTTGACGAAACGCCGGATTTCGCCCGACTCGTCGCAAAGACGCTCGCCGATCCCCGGATGCTTGTTTTCGAGGTCCTCGAAGATCTCGCCGATCGTGGCGCCGGTGGCCTCGACGGAATCTTGCTCGCTCGTCAGGCTCCTGAGCGGTGTCGGAATTAGTACGGTTATTGCCATTTATCGTCTCCCCATCTCGTTTGATTATGGGTGTTGTTTGTAAACGAAAAACTTTCGGTCAGGTGAGTGCGGGCTCTCCGACTTTTCCCTTGTCCTGCGACGTCCCGTGGATCTCGTCGTACAAAACGTCGAAGGCCTTCAAGCTCGGCGCGATCGCGTGATGGGTGGTGAACTGGCCCTCAAGGCACTCTTTCGTCTTCAGGCCGTTGCCCGTGATACAGAGCACGGTGCACTCGGCAGGGTCGAGCTTGCCGGATTCGAGCAGACGTTTCGTGGCCGCGACGGTAACCCCGCCGGCGGTTTCCGCGAACACGCCCTCGCACTCCGCCAGCATCTGAATGCCCGCGACGGTCTCGGGGTCGGTGGGATTCTCAGCGTAGCCGCCGGAGTCCTGGATGCCGCGCGCGGCGTAGTAGCCGTCTGCCGGGTTCCCGATAGCGAGCGACTTCACGATAGTGTTCGGCGTCTCGACGGGCCGAATGAGATCGGTGCCGTTCTTGACGGCCTCGACGATAGGTCCGCAGCCCTCGGCCTGTGCGCCGTAGATCTTCGTGTGGCGATCGTCGATTAGACCGAGTTTTTTGAATTCGTTGAAGGCCTTCTCGATTTTGCCGATAAGCGAGCCGCCTGCCATCGGTACGACGACATTGTCCGGTACGCGCCAGCCGAGTTGTTCGGCAATCTCGAAGCCCATGGTCTTGCTCCCCTCGGCGTAATACGGCCGCAGGTTCACGTTCGCGAAGGCCCACTTGTACTTGTCAGCGATCTCGCTGGATAGCCGGTTTACTTTGTCGTAGGGGCCGTCAATCGGGACCACGTGCGCGCCGAAGACCTGCGAACCGAGGATCTTGCTGGGTTCGAGGTCCTGCGGGATAAAGACGTAGCATTTGAGGCCCACCGAGGCTGCATTGGCTGCAACGGAGTTCGCGAGATTGCCGGTGCTGGCGCAGGCGACGGTGTCGTATCCGAACTCGAGGGAACGCGTGAGCGCTACGCTGACGACCCGGTCCTTAAACGAGAGCGTCGGATAGTTGACCGTGTCGTTTTTAATCCAAAGCTCGCCGGTGACGCCGAGGCGTTCCGCAAGGCGATCCGCCTTCGTGAGCGGCGTGAAACCTGTCTGCTCGCCGACGGTAACGGGCCCTTCGATGGGCAGCAGTTCTTTGTAGCGCCACATGTTGGGAGGGCGCGACTGGATAAGCTCGCGCGTGAGAACGGCCTTGATTGCGTCGTAGTCGTATTTGACCTCGAGCGGCCCGAAGTCGAATTCGCAGACATAACGCACCTCGTCAAGCGGGTACTCGCGCCCGCTTTCACGTCCCCGCAGCGCCGTGAAATACTTTGCCTTGCCACTCATGCTCTCAACGTCCTTTCCCCGCCCTCCCGGCGGGATACCAAAAAAAACCGCCCTCCAGCATCTCCGACACGAGATCTAAGGGCGAGAACGTTGTAAAGAACCTGAGGTTCCGTACAGGTTTTCACTTATCTCTCCCTCTAATTCGCCGGGGCGAATATGGGGGTCGGAGTTGGCACCTGCACCCAGGGGGCGAGGTTGCCGCGGTTTCAAAGGGCCTGTCCCTCCACCGCTCTTGATAAGCTTGAAAAAGCGATTCAACTGTAACCCGCAAAGACTAGCATATATGCGCACCGCGCGCAAATACCGCCTGGCAGCCCGGTCTGGCGGTGAAATCAGCATGGGCTGAAGCCCATCCTACGGATTTGCCTTAGGTTCGCCGGCAATGTTGAACGTAATCGCAGCTGGCCGGAAGGGATGGTGTCGTAGTTGTAGGATGGGCTTTAGCCCATGCTGACCTTTCATTCGGCTCGTGCGTATATTTCCTCGCAGCCGATGGGTTCCGTCGATCCCCAATCCGGCTCATAGGTCCCTTCGACCACATGTCTATGGAAACTGGACCATTTCCAATCGGCAGGGCTTCGTGCCAATCCATGTTTCACGGGATTGAAGTGTACATAGTCGACGTGTCGTCGGTAATCTTCGGAGTCGCGTATCGCGTGCTCCCAGAATCTTC
>JASJYE010000222.1 GCA_030123645.1 Candidatus Hydrogenedentota bacterium
CTTGTCGACTATTCCATAGTTCAGCGCTTCCTCGGCGCTCATCCAGAAGTTGCGCTCACTGTCCTTGGTGATTTTCTCGACGGTCTGGCCGGTTTCCTCGGAGATCATTTCATTGATGCGCTCACGAAGCTTGATAATCTCCTGGGCTTCGATGCGGATGTCGGCTGCTACGCCTCCGGCGCCGCCGCTGGGCTGATGGATGAGAAACCGGGTCCCTGGAAGCGAATATCGATGGCCCTTGGGGGCGCCAAAGAAGATGGGCACGGAGATGCTCGCGACCCATCCGGCGCCTATTGTGATAATCGGGGACTCGATGAACTTCATCATATCGTGTATGGCGTAACCCGAATCGATGTGCCCGCCCGGCGAAGTGACAATCACCCTGATCGGATCATGCGACTCGGAGTCGAGCACGATGAGTTGAGAAATGACTTTCTGCGCCATTTCCTGGTTCACTTCGCCGTTCACTAGAACCGTCCGGGCTTTAAGCATCAACGACCCGACATCTTCTTTTTTTTCGTTTTCGTCTTCTTTATTCCACATAAACGGGCTCCAGTTGGTTGAAATAGGGCAAGAATCGCGAAAGAAAGGGAGAAGGCACAGGCCCTATTTTGCCATTCTCGGGTAGGGAACATCAAACGTCTGAACGGCCACGGCGCTCAGAGCATGCCAACGCTAAGCGTCATGGGAGATAGATTCGAATGGCAGGTGTGAATGGCACGGGCTGGTGCTGGTCGAGGGTCCACCGAAAACGCAGGGAAAGCGCATTTGCTATGGATCCGCCTTCGGCAATCTCGAGAAAGCCTGCGTCCACGAGGCCTTCTGGTCTGGGTAGCGAGACGGGAACTCTGAGTATCTGCTCCTCTGTCCTTGTGGCCGGTCCCCACACGATATCGGATGGCTCATGATTCAGGTAGCGTGCGCGAAAGGGCCGATCAGCTATTGGCTCGCGGAAAGAATGTCTCGACGGCCCCAGCGAGACAAGGATTTCCACACTCGAGAGGCGGCGTTGAAGCACGAAAATTGCGGGTAATGCCTCTGGCGGGAAATCTTCGGGGGCCGCATCGATATTCGCTCCCCACTGCGACAGCAGCGTGAGCAGCTCGTCCGTAGTCCATGCAGCGAATTCCGCCCGGAGCGACTCTTGGCCGAGGATGAAAGCCACCGCGTCGGCTATAGGCCCGTTTTCTACGCCCTCCGCATGCACGAGTGCGATGTTTGTCAGCAATTGCAGGGAGAACACTGCGGCATCACGGTTCCCGAGGGCGAGCAACGCCCGTTCGTATGCGCAGACGGATTGGTTTTCGGGCATCGTAGAGGCGAGGTCGCGGAGCTGAACGACAAAGTCTGCTTTCTCGTCCGTCGTGGGTCCTGGCAAGAGACGGCGCACATGGTCTTCAGGCCGGACGCTTAAAGCGAATTCCATGGCGGCGCCGTTCGGTTCACCGAGCTCCAGGGCGACACGGGCGCGCCACAGATGAGTACGAAGCTCGTCCTGCGAATGGGCTTCGATGAATTCAAGTCTGCGTAGTAAGGTGTTGAAATCCTTTTGAAGGAAATCTTGCGCTGCCGCAACCTCGTAGTTGCGTGGATCGGATTCGTTCTGGGGAAATACGACCCACGGGTTGATCAGGAGCAGGGCGGCCAGCCATGCCGTAGCGGCCTTGGGCCACGCGATCAGGGGCCGGGGTTCTCGCTCGGACAGGGCATATCCACAGGCCAAGCCTAGTAGATAGCCGTGATAGAGCCTCGGCTGAAAGGGACCGGCTGCGATCAACGGAAGACTGGCTACGGCCATGGCCCAGAATACAAGATGCAAACTTCCGGGCCTCTCGCGGCGATCGACTTCGAGTTTGGCTACTATGCGCACGAAAAGCCACAGCGCGATGAGGAAGGCTGTTAGCGAGAGAGGCGGAAAGCTCAAATATGCCGCTCCGGAAAACCTTGGATCGCTCAGGGCGAGCTGAAGCCCCTTGGCCGCCAAGGTGCCCCCAAGCAGCAGCGCGCACCCTGTGGCAATAGTTCGGACCACGTGGTGCTCGCTGGGCTTTGCCGCTGTGAAAAGCGCGAGAATAAAGCACAGTGCCAGGATGTGCGCCCCCGAATGGAGATCGTAGGCGAAGGTGAACGTAGTTGGGAGATGAAGTGAATAGGCCGTCGGCATAAGGCCTGCCGCCGGGGCGGCTAAGCTAAGGAGCGCAACGGCGGAGCCGCTGAACATCGATGCGCGAAGCCAGCGTTCGATTGACGCGCGGGAAGAGGCGAAGTGCGCCGTTGCCACGAAGAGAATCAGTGCTCCAGGAACTTCCGTGGCGAGGCCGGGAGTCCCTCGGTATGCGATGGCCGCAAGAAGAAGGATCAACAACCCTACCGGCCACAGTGCTTCAAAGGGCACGCGGAGTTTTTTCTTCTGGAGGAAGTCGAATACGGCCAGGCCGAAAAGTAAGGCGCCCAGCGATCCGGTCACGGTCAAATTCAGGACAGGGGCGTACTGGAAAAGACCCAGGGGCCACGCCAGGGCGATTGTGAAGAGAAGATATTCCGGCGCTGCGCGCAGGCCGCGCATTAGCGGGGCACAGCGACGACGGACGTGGGCTCTTGGGCGACTTCATTCGAAGCAGAAGCCGCGAACAGAAGTCCCTGTACGATGGCGATGCACGCCAGCGCTCCAATGAAGAGCGACAGGCCCAGCCGCCGCTCGATTTTTAAGCGCTCAAGTATGTCCCGCATGAATCTTTGTCTTTCGTTCGGGCCGGACGCGCCGCGATTCGGATGTGGAAGCTATACCGCGGCCAAGTCGGTGAAGCTCACTTCGATCCACTTTCGCACCGAGTTGATCAGTGCAACGCTCTGAGCACGGGCGAGGTCCTCTTTCCTTATCACGGCCTCGCGGATCTCTCCGGCCAGAAGGAGATGCTCCCGCATTACGCCGGGCAGCAATCCACACGAAACGGGCGGTGTAATCCAAGATCCCGCGCGCTTGACGACGACGTTTGCGATGGTGCTCTCTGTGACTTCGCCGCGTTCATTCCAGAGCAGGACGTCATCGAGCTCGGGCCGCGCGAGCTTAAGGGATTCGTACTGTCTGCGGTGTGTCGTTTTGTGATAGAGGAAGACGTCGCTTGAGTCTACAGGCTTAAGTGCGAGCCCGACCTTGAGTTGACGCGGCGGAAGCACGCGCGCTCGATCAATGCTTATGGAACCTGATCGCGCGATCCGAAGGCGCATTTTGTGCGGCCCGTTGCTAAGAGTTCGCGCTGTTTCAGCGAGTCGCCGCCGCACAAGGTCGAGGTCGAGGGCTATCCCGAAGTAGCACGCGCTCTGGGAGAGACGGCGCAAGTGCTCTTCCAACAGGAAGTAGCCGGAGTCCCACAAAATGGACTCGAGCAACTCGAAGTCGGGGCGATAATGATTCAACACGCTGGCCTTCAAGAGGCATTCGTCATACTCCGCCTGCGGGAGCGAATCCCAGGTAATACCGCTGCCGACGGGATAGGTCGCTTCGCAGGAGTTCGTATCGACGGTCATGGTGCGAATGGCAACGTTGAATTCCGCCTGCCGGTCCGGCGCCATCCAACCTACGGCCCCGCAGTAGACGCCGCGCGGCCCTTGTTCCAATTCGCGGATGATCTCCATCGTACGCAGCTTCGGCGCGCCCGTTACAGACCCGGAAGGGAAGAGGGCGGCGAAGATATCGGGCAGGCTCGCCTCCGTTTTCGACGAAATCGAGGAGGTCATCTGCCACAAGGTATCGTAGCGTTCGGCGTCGAAGAGACTATCGACGGTGACGCTTCCCGTCCGGCTTATGCGGCCAAGGTCGTTGCGGAGGAGATCGACGATCATGACGTTTTCCGCACGCTCTTTTGCGGACCGTTGCAAGAGCCGCGCACGCGCACAATCGTCATCGTACCCGAGACCCCTGGAAGCGGTCCCTTTCATCGGTCTCGTGATGATCCGGTCGCCGTCGAGCCTGAAGAACAATTCCGGAGAAAGGGAGAGAATCTTGAAACGGCCCGCATCGACGTACGCGGAGAAATCGGCCGGCTGGGATGCGCATAGACGTGCAAACAACTCGAAGGGGTCGCCATGAACCGCGGCCCGCATGGAGAAGGTGTAGTTGACCTGGTAGGTGTCTCCAGCGGCGAGCCATTGCCTGATCCGGCCCATCGCAATTCCATATTCCTCGCGGCCGACGAGGGGTTCCCAGGATATTGAGTTGTGTGGTGCTATGGGGACCTTCGTTTGAGGATGCTTCGTGAACTTTTCAAAAATACCGAAGCAAAGCAGCGGCACAGGGCCGGGAGGATGTGTCTTCATCGCCGAATCGAAAGCCGGCGCGGCCTCGTAGCTCAGAAATCCGGCGGCGTGCAGTCCTGCTTCGACACATCTGTTGACGCGCTCAAGCGCAGGCCGCACGTCCTCAAGGGCCGATACTGAGATAATCTCGACAGGCGATGCGTAGCTTCTCGCGCCTTCACGAGAAACGAATGTGACGTCTCCTAGGCCGGGGCCGTGGGCGGGCGAAAAGAAAGGGGGCGGCGCATGCACCTCGGGTGTGGGGTTCGGACTTGGCATGCCCCGATTGTAAAGGTTTCACAATCGAAACTACAGCGAGGGGCGCCGGTCAGGCGGGGTCAATTCGCGCATACACTTGACTTTCCGATGCGGACGCGACGCAGCGCGTCCCTCCCCACCGGCCAATACTCTAACCTTTCTAAACCATGTCTCCGGTCCTTTCTGTAAACAATCTGCCCAGTTTGTACCCCCTCCCCTAGCCCCTCCCACCAGGGGAGGGGGAAAGTGTCGGAACGGTCTACCTAGGAAAAGACGAGGGTTAAAGACTTCTGGAATCTATCACAAAGCC
>JASJYE010000223.1 GCA_030123645.1 Candidatus Hydrogenedentota bacterium
TACTGCGGCGGCGATCGGTGAAGGCTGCTAATGCGAGACCGGATCTTCCAGCGCCAAACTCGTTTGGGGGTGTTTGCATGTAATTGAGGCATTATCTGAGCACCCCCAAACGAGTTTGGCGGTGGCACCCGTTGGCCTCTCGGCTGGGGTGGCGGTGGCACCCGTTGGCGTCTCGGCTGGGGTGGTGGTGGCACTGGAATCTGCATGGGCTGAAGCCCATCCTACACGGCTGCATGGGCTGAAGCCATGCCCACAATCATATAAGCTGTGCTTGACGCCGGAACGCCCGGCCTCGTCGGAACCAGCGGTCTGGTATAGCAACGCGCAAAATGAACACGCTAAGCTTAAAGCCCTCTAGCCGGAATTGATGCCCAATTGATCGATCTTGTATTTTAGTATCCGCCGGGTCGTGCCAAGGAGTTCGGCGGCCCGTGATTGGATATTGCCGGAGCGATCGAGCGCCCTGCGGATAAGGTAGCCCTCTACCTTCTTCGTGGCCTCTTCCAACGGGAGTCCATCGAAATCGTCCATGCTCCCCGAGTCGTCCTTCCGATCGGAGGTCGGCATGAGGGCGTCCACGTGTTCGGGAAGGATGGCCTGCTCCTGCCCGTAATAGACGAGGAGACGCTCAATGAAGTTTTCGAGCTCGCGGATGTTCCCCGGCCAACTGTACGCTGCGAGCCTGGCGAGCGCCTTGGTGGAGAACTCGGTGATCCGCGCGTTCACGCGCGGCGCGTGCTTGGTTATGAAGTGCGCGATAAGCTGGGGGATATCTTCGCGCCGTTTACGCAGCGGCGGCATCTCGATGTCGAGCACGTTGATTCGATAAAACAAATCTTCGCGGAAGAGGCCCTCCGTGATGGCCTGTTCAAGGTTGCGATTCGTCGCGCAGATGATGCGGATGTCGACCTCGACGACTTTGACGCTCCCGACCGGATAGAAGCAGCTCTCCTGAAGCACGCGCAAGAGCTTCACCTGCGCTTCCATCGGCATTTCCCCGATCTCATCGAGGAAAAGCGTGCCTCCGTCCGCGACTTTCATTTTGCCGATGCGCGAGGTGTCCGCCCCCGTGAACGCCCCCTTTTCATACCCGAAGAGCTCGCTTTCCACAAGCTGTGCGGGAATGGCGCAGCACGACAGCGGGACAAAGGCCTGCTCCGCCCGCTTTCCTCCGAAATGGATAGAGCGCGCGAGAAGGTCCTTGCCCGTGCCGCTGTCGCCCGTGATAAGGACTACGGAGTCGACGGCCATTGCTTGTTGGGCTTTGGTCAGCGCCTCTGTAAAGGCCGGGCTCGAACCGATCATCGATTCGAAACCGTCCAGCTCCGCCTCGCGCAGCGTGCTCAATTCCTGTTTCTTTTTTTCCTCTTTGAGGATGCGCTGAATATTGAAAAGGATGCTGTCGATGTCGAAGGGTTTCTGCAGGTATTCGGTAGCGCCCAGCTTCATCGCCTCGACCGCCGAACTCACGGAATTGGAGGCCGTCACGACGATCACCGGAGTCGGGTCACCGCGATCGCGCAGCTCCCCGAGGACTTCCTCGCCGCTCATGCCCGGCATGGTCAAATCGAGCAGAATAAGATCCGCATGGTTGTCCTCGAGATAGGCGAGGCCTTCGGCGCCGCCTTCCGCCAGCTCAATGTGGTAGTCCTCCGAGAGAATCATGCGGTAGGATTGGCGTACGCTCTCTTCGTCGTCGATGGCGAGAATCTTTTGCATCATACTTCGTGTACCCCCTTGTTCCCCGTTAGGTCCCCCGCATCGCGTGTCGCTCGATGGACTTAGTCCGATTCCTTCGAGGAGGCCTTCGGCAAGTTGATGAGGAAGGCGCCTCCTGTGCCGGCGCCGCTCAGTAGTTCCAAACGTCCCTCGTGCTCCTCGAGGATTCGGCTTGCCATCGTCAGCCCGAGCCCCATGCCATTCTCCTTCGTGCTGAAGAAGGGCATAAAAATTAGCGGCGCGTCTTGCTCGCTTATCCCGTGGCCCGTGTCGGCAATCAACAACTCGCAGGTACCGTTGTCACGCCGCGTCTGCACTTTCAGCGTGCCCCCTTCAGGCATGGCCTCTATGCAGTTTTGTATCACATTTGAGACCGCCCGAGCGAATTGTTCCGGGTCGAGATTGACCGGCGTCTCGTTGCCGTCGAAGTGCGTCTCGAGCCGGATCGCCTGCTCGGACAGCTCTTTATCGAAACGCTGCAATATTTTATGTACGTTCTCGTTGAGGTCGCAGGGCCTAAGCGTCAAGCGCTCATGGTTCGAGAATTCGTAGAGCGCCTCGACGACCTCGTTGATGCGCGATATCTCTTTCTGTACCACCGCCCCGAATTCTTCGCGGAATTCCTTCGATTCGTATTCCTTTGGAAGCAGTTGCGCGAAGGTATTGATGGCCACCATCGGGTTCTTGATTTCCTGCGCGACCCGGCTCGACAGGAATTCCCAAATCGGGCTGTACGCAATGTCGTCCTCTTCTTGCTCGTCCGGTAGAATCGAGAAAATCGCGACTACGCCTTCAGGTCCCAGCGGCGTTACGCTCAGGCCAAGCGCCGTATTGATCGATCTATCGCGAATCCGTTGCCGAAGCCGCGGCGCGCCCTCCCTCATGGTGCGCAACACAACGTCGGCAAAGGTCGAGCCGAGTTTGTGCACGCTGCGCCCAAGCACGTCCATCGCGCTAAGCTGAAGGATGCGCTCGGCGCTCTCGTTCATCATCGTGATTGTCTTATCCATCCCCACGGTCACAACGCCGGCCGTGATGTTTGCCAAAACCGCATCGAGCCGGTTTTGCTGCCGGGTCACGTCGCGGTGGCGTTGGGCGCGGTCGAGACATGTCGACACGCAACGCGCCATGACGGCGAGTAGTTCCTGCTCCTCGGATGTATACTCTGCGCCCGAGGCCTTCTCGCCGACGACCACCGCCCCACAGGCCCTGCCTTGGCTGACAAGGGGCACGGCGATGCGCCCGCCGAGCGCGAGCATCTCTTTGAGCACGTCTGCGTCCAGCGGCGTCCGGTCGCGCTCGATAAGGCTTGTCGATTCCTCGAGACGCCGCATGAGGCCCGCGGCGAAGGTGAGCCGAAGCCCTTTCACCACGCTGTCCGGGATGCCGTAGCTCGCGCGAACGCGGACCGCTCCGTCCGTCTGCAGCAGCACGCAGGCGCGTGCCGGATCGAAGATGTCCGCCAACGCGTCGACGAGACCGTCGATCAGGCGCGAGGTGTCCTCAGCGTGCGCCGTTGTCCTGCTCATCCAACGCAGGGCCATCTGGTGCTGGGCGATGGCGTTGGACGGGGGCGCGTCCGCCATGGGGCGCTGACTTTGGCCAATAAAGGGAATGGACTCGACGTTTATTTGTGCGAGCGCGCGCTCGAGGTCTTCACATTGGAAGGGTTTCGTCACGAAATCACGGGCCCCCGCCAGCGCATACGCCGCGCGGGTCTCCGGCTTTTTCGAGGAGGCAAGCACAATGACCGGTGTCGCCGGGGCGGCCTCGATGAGCTGCTTGAGCGCTTCAAGGCCGAGATGGCGCGCGTCGTCCAGAAGCACGACGTCGGCCCGCATCGAGATCAGCCTTCGTAACGCGTCCTGCACGTTGTTTTCGAATAGGAGTAAGTCGGTCCTCGGGAGCGCCACCCGCAACGATTCGACGATGGAGCGGTCATCGGCAATGGTGAGGATAATGTTCATGATGCTTGGTGTCCTCGTCCTTTACGAGAAGCTATTTCATAGGTCCTGATAACAGAGTATCCTTCTGGTGGCGCGGGCGGCCCGCCCGCGTTGTTAAGCCAATGCTGAAACCGGCGGGCAAGCTGCCCGCCCCACCATGACCATATGAAAGGGCTTCCAGCTACATTTTCTCTCTTCCGGGCTTCGAATTCCATCACGTCGTCTTGACTTTCTCGGTGGGCGTCACACTGGCCAGGGGAATCGTGAGTGTGAAGGTGGTCCCTTCTCCAAGGACGCTGCTCACGTCGATGTCGCCCCCGTTTTCAGTGAGGATGCTGTGGACCACGGCGAGACCCAGTCCGCAGCCGTCGCTTTTGGTGGTGTAAAAAGGCGTAAAGAGCTCGGGGACCTTGTCGGCCGGGATGCCGCAGCCTGTATCCGCAACCGAAATTCGCGCGCATTTTCTGTGAATGGGCCTCGAAACGCCGTATTTACGTTTGAAAATGTGCCCTGGGCGCGCGCGGATCGTGATCGTGCCCTCGCGTTTCTCCTGCATCGCATCGACGGCGTTCAGGACGAGGTTGAGAAAGACCTGATGGAGCTGCTGCTCGTCGCCGGTGACGGACAGCTCGCCATCGGGAAAGTCGAGCTCCGTTTTGATGAATCCCTTCCGCGTTTGGTTCTCCACCAAAGCGAGGACCTGTTCGATGACGCGGCGAAGGTTTAGGTCTCGGTAGTTCACGGGACGGGGGCGTGCGAAATCCAGCAGACGCGAAACGATCGTGTCGATACGATCGACCTCATGCGGTACGACTTCCTCGAAGGTGGCTCGGAAGTCGGGGTCTTTGTAGCGGTCGGCCAGGAGCTGTGTAAAGGTTTTTATGGATACCAGGGGGTTTTTTATCTCGTGCGCCATCCCCGCTGCAAGCGTGCCTATGGAGGAGAGCCGGTCGGCACGCTGGACGTTGCGCTCGAGCCGCTTCACGTGCGTCAGGTCGTAGATGAGCGCAACCGCTCCCGTAGTGACGTCGTCGGAGGTCTTCAGACACGAGGAAGAGACGATCACGGTGGCTGGGTCGTCTTCCTGAGCGTTGATAGTGGTCTGATAATCGGTTACGGCTACCTCTCGATCGAGCGTTGTGCGAAGGAGCCCGGCGATTTCCGGGGGCAAATCCTCGAGATGCTGCCC
>JASJYE010000224.1 GCA_030123645.1 Candidatus Hydrogenedentota bacterium
TGCGGACACATTGAGAATTACTTCCTTAACAGGAGCGAAGCGACGTGGCAATCTCATTCGCGAGAGATGGTGTATCGCTACAAGAGATCCCCGCCTTCGCGGGGATGACACAAAAAGGGATTCAACAGATCGCACTCTGTTTAACGACATTACGGGACGGTTTCGGGTTTTGGGATAGCTTCTAGAGATTGCAGCCTTCGCTGGAATGACAACGGGGGATGCGTTGTGTAGGGGAGGGTTTCCAACCCGCCCTGCTCAGCGCTGAGACATTGGACGGGTCGGAGACCCACTCCTACAGGGACGGTCCATAATTTTCCCGCGCTATCTTCGTGTACTTCGTGGTTCATGCTGCCCAATCGGATCGCAAGTAGACTAGTCCGCCTCGTCTTCGCTAACGACTTCCACGTTTTCCTCGCGCATGGGCAGAACAATCTGCGGCTCAGCGGGGAAGCTAAACTCCATCTGCTGGTTGCGGAGCAGGCGGTAGCGCTTCAAGAGTTGGAGGACCTGCAATGTGGGCGAGCCGGTATAGGTCCCATTTAACAAGACCTTGCCCACGAGGCTCTGCAAGATGCTCGCGAACTCGATCAGATGGTCGATCCCCGTCCGTTTGAGCCGCTGAATCGCCTGGGCGCGCTGCTCAGCGGCACGGGGCAGTTCGCTGACCACGAGAATGGTCTTGAAATCGTCCGTCCCGAAGAAATCCTTGGCCGGGCCCAGCGCCGAGGGCTCCGCGAACTGTGCGACACCCGGATTCGACTCGATCAGTGAGGAATAAAACCGGTCCGTGTGCCATGCCCGGATCTCGACGACGGCATAGTGCAGTTGCGGCAGATCCGAGGGGTGCAACACCATCTCGAGCGCCTCTTCCGGCCCGGGCTTCGCGTTTTCAACGTAGAGTTGCAGCCCCCCGTCGCCCTGCACTTCGACAGGGTCATGCTGGCGCCAGTGCGTCGTCACTTGAAAGAAATTCAGCTCGAAAAATTCGCGCACCAACTGAAGATCGATATCGGTCACGGTGTGCCGCCCTCCCTACTGCTCGCGCAACGATTTGCCGAGCCTATGATCCGGGTCGAGTTCCCCGATGCGCTCGCCGAGTTCACGCGCGCGCTCCGATTTGCCAAGCCGCTGCAAGCACAGCCCCTCCTTCCCGAGGACATCCTCCAGGGCGAAACTCTCACCATAGGCCAGATAGGTCCGCCCAGGCTCCGCACGGTCCTCGGCGTCGCGGTAATGCTGCAACGCGCTCTGAAAACTTTCCCTGACGAACGCGACCTCGCCCCGAAGAAAATGTCCCTCCGGCTTGTCCGGACTCGTTTCGAGATATTTCTCCAGAAGCTTGTCCGCCCGCTGGAGCGTCTTTACGGACAGGTCCGCGTGGCCCGCAAGCTTCGACGCCCGCCCGAGCATAAACAGCATCGCGAAGTTCGAGCCACCGGCAAACTGCGCGGATTCCGCGAACTTCATTGCGCTGTCCCACTTACCCTCGTAGAAATCCGACTGCGCCAGCCCCAGCATCGCCTTCGCGTTGTCCGGCTCGAGTGCCAGCGCCGCGTTATACTGCGTCCGCGCTTCCGCGAGCTTCCCCAGGCCGTTCAAGGCCACGCCCAAGTCCAAATGCGCGCCCAACAACTCCGGCCGCTTCTTCACCACCTGGCCCAGCAGCTTTACAGCGCGCTTATACTTGCCCAGCCGCGCGTAGCACCTGCCGAGTTGATGATAAGCCGTCGCCATCGTGGTGTCGAGGCGGATCGCCCGCTCGAAGCACTCCGCCGCGCGCGTCAGATCGCCCGTCATACTGGCCGTCAGGCCCTCGTCATAATAACTCTCCGCGGTCTCGCCGCCAAAGGCCGTTGCGCCCACGTACTACGCTCCGCTCTTCAAGCTTTCAAGCGCCGATCGCGCCTGCGCCTCGATGACATCTGTGCGATGCACGACGCTGCCCATCCGCACCGCCAGAATAAATTTCATCGTGCCCGACCGCACCTTCTTGTCCCGCTTCATCGCCGCCAAGCACTCCTCGACCGGGAGCTCAGGCCACTGCGTGGGTAGTCCGTAGGCCTCAACGCATGCCCGCTGCCGATCGACGAAGGCCTGGTCAACCAGGCCCAGCGCACACGCAAGCACACCCGCCGCCTGCATCCCGAGGGCAATCGCCTCCCCGTGCAAAAAAGTCCCGTAGGCCGTCACCGCCTCGATTGCATGACCGAAGGTGTGCCCGTAATTAAGATTCGCCCGAACACCATGCTCGTGTTCGTCAGCCGACACGATCGCCGCCTTGATCTCGCAAGACCGCTTCACTGGATACAACAGCGCGTCCAGATCCTTGGCCAAAATCGCGTCGACATGCGACTCCATGTACGCAAACAACTCCGCGTCCGCGATGACGCCGTGCTTGATGACCTCGGCGAGACCCGCCCGAAGCTCCCTATCCGGCAGGGTGGACAACAGCTCGAGGTCGATCAACACCGCCGACGGCTGATGAAAGACCCCGATAATATTCTTCGCCAAGGGATGATTCACGGCCGTCTTGCCGCCGACACTCGAATCGACCTGCGCCACAATCGTCGTCGGAATCTGGATATAGGGAAGGCCCCGCATGAAGGCCGCCGCCGCGAAACCGGCCGTATCGCCGACGACCCCGCCCCCAAGCGCGATCACCACGCTCGAACGATCCAGTCCGCCCTCCAAGAACTGCCCGCACAACTCCTCAATCCGCGCCAGCCGCTTATGCTCTTCGCCCGCGGCCATCGTGCACTCCACCGCCGCCAGCCCGGCCTTCTCCACCCATGAGCGGACCGTCTGGCCGTACAGCGGCGCGACATGTTCGTCCGTCACGAGCGCCGCGGAGCCTTCCGCCCCCGTCCGCTCCAAGAGCTCCGGCAGGCGCTCCAGGATGTTCCGGCCAATCAAAATTGGATACGACCGGTCGCCCAGCGCAACCCTAATCTCTTCAATCACTTGCCGATCCATGTGCATCCCAGCAAAAACCTTTAGAGAAAGCGCCCTTTTATGCCCACTTCCAAGGAAAACGCGTCGTTTCATATGGTAACCCAGTGCACGATCCCATTGCGAGACAGGGCGGCCCTGTTAGGATTTCTTCGCGGTCAATTGACGGGGCATGGGCGCGGCCATCGTTGGCGGAGATTGGAGTTCAGCTATCTTTGAAGGCTATACGACCGTCTCGAATCGCCTTTTTCCCGTCTTCACTAATCACTTGAAAGAAGACTTCCCTAAGGCCATCGGTGTCGCGCGAAGCGAGGATTTGCAATTCGACTTCCGTATCCATAAACACCATTCCGGTGAACGAGCAATACAGCCGCCTGACTCTACATGGGTTTCCGCCACCTTCAGTATCTGTGATATCTCGAATGGCGTACGCGAGAGTGGCCGTGCCATGGAGGATGATGTCCGGCAATCCGACGCCAAGCGCGAAGGCCTTGGAAGTGTGTATCGGATTGTGAATATCGGCGCATCCGTCGTAGACGTGCGCGGCCAGGTGATGAATCGGGATCCGGACCCTGCGAAGGGGTTCACGTAACGCGTCCACGTCAACCCCAGGTCCCCTGCTCACGTAATCCTCTATCTCCCCCACGCAACCGACGTCGCGGAGCATGCCCCCCACATGCTCGGTAAATACCCTTTCGCCGGAGGCGTCGACACCGATATACCGGGTTTTCATATAGGTCCCAGCGCGGTGCGCCAGCAACTGCACGATCTCCCCCTCGATGGTCAACTTATCTCCAGGGCGCAACGGCCGCGTCCATTCGAATTCCTCCGTGTAGTGGACACCGCGGGGGCCGACCTCGGGCGGAATCCCGGTTTCCCCCCAATACCGTCCGCGGTTCGTGGAGAACTGCCATGTCAGCGCCCAGGTCATCATAGGCGGCGCGACGATTCCTTCGGGCCGATCGTCAGCGAAGTGCCACGGATTCGAATCGCCAATGCCCGCCGCGTAGTTCATAATCATGCGCCGCGTGACTTCGATCTCCAAGGGAAGACTGCGGGTCCCTACGATGTCTGAACTTATCTGAAGCGATGTGGCTGCCAAACGATGTCCCTCCTCCTGGATCCGTCCCGGACGCAGCGCCCGACGCGCTGAAAGAGCAGTATGGTCATCTGAGCGGAAATCGTCAATTCGCCACAATGAGCGCCAAGCGTCACCGTCGAATAGAAGGCTGACCGCCGGATTTGAACCGCCAAGACGCCAAGCCCGCCAAGAGCCGCACCTCCGTCATCCCGAGTACGGCATCCCTCAAAGTCATTCCCGCCCCCCACCGTCATTGCGAGGAGGCCCCGCCGACGCGGCAATCTCGTCAACCAGCCCAACCGACCAATTCTCGGCCACCGATAACCGCCGATAAAATCGGACACACCGGTACCGCCTTCCCCACAGCCCCGCAGCCCCGTAGGATGGGCTTCAGCCCATGCTGTCCACACCACCACTTCTTAACCACAGATAAACACAGACGAACACAGACAACTCCACATACGCCAAATCCACGTTCCCCACAGCCCCGCAGGGGCGGCAGAATTGTAGCCCAGGGCGCAAGCCCTGGGTCCTCCGTCACCCCCAACAAAAGCCCCGGAGGGGCGGCAGAGGCTCGGGCTTTCTGGGCTGATCTCTTTCGCCCTTACAGGGCTGTGCTCCTTTGCAATCCCTGATCCCACGGCTTACGCCCTGGGCTACAATCTTTCGTCCTTACAGGACTGGAACCGCTTTCGCACTATAGCCCCAAACACCGATTTTTAGCCCCGATAAACACCGGCAAACTCGGATACACCGACACCGCCATCCCCACAGCCCCGCAGCCCCGTAGGATGGGCTTCAGCCCATGCTGTCCACACCA
>JASJYE010000225.1 GCA_030123645.1 Candidatus Hydrogenedentota bacterium
CTTTTCGCGAAATCGACTCTACCAACTTTACGGGTGTTGCCCTCTGCCTTTGCGCATGATCGGACTTTTTCACCGGCTCCACTGTCCCTGCTTTTGCGCCCACCATGCCATCCTGAGCGGAGCGAAGGACTTTTAACGGGGGACGAGTCACTCACGGAAAAGATCCTTCGCGCTGCTTAGGATGACATGGACGTGGTGTCATTCCGGCGAAGGCCGGAATCTCTAGAAGCAGTTTAATTCTATTCGTACTCATCTCTTCGAGCGTGGGGCCAAGGTGTGCGAGATCCCCGCCTTCGCGGGGACGACAAAGGGGTAGCGGGGACGACAAAGGGGATCGGTGGAAGGCTGCGCGGAAAAACCTAACCCGCTCTAGAAGAAACAAGGACCACGCGACCGGGAGGGCGAGGAAGGCCGACCGTTCCAATCTCATCAGACGCGGCTACCGAGACTACACACCAAAAATCTGTTAAGGTATCGACTCGCTTTCGGGCAAGATCTCCAACTTAGGCTGTTTGAGAGTTCAAAAACATGGACGATGCGCTACAAGACTACATGAAAGTCGGTCTCGTCCATTTTATGGCGTGGCCCGAGTGCATGGGCGGCGACGGGCCCATCCTCGACTCCATTTCAGCCGTCGCAGCCGATCCCTTCTTCGAGGTCTTGGAAATCACGCGCATCAACGACCCCGCGACCCGCGACCGGGCAAAGGCCATTCTCAACAAAAACGAAATCGAACTCGGTTTCGGCGCCCAACCCATACTTCTAGGCGGCGGACTCGACCTCAACCACCCGGACGATACCGAACGGCGCAAGGCCATCGAAGCAGTCGAGGCCGGGATAGACGAAGCGCAGCAAATGGACATTCGCAACGTGGGAGTCCTCAGCGGCCGGCCCGGCGGCGACAAGAGCGCCGCAATGGATCGCCTAGTCGATTCGCTCAAAGAACTCTCCGCCTACGCCGGTGTTAATGGCTGCCGGGTCGTCCTCGAAACCTTTGACCAAGTTCCTTTCGGCAAGAACTGCCTCATCGGGCCCACCCGGGACGCCGTGCAAGTCTCCGAGGCCGTTCGCGCCGAGCACCCCGAATTCGGGCTAATGCTCGACCTCAGCCATCTCCCGCTCATCGGGGAAAGCCCCGAAGAGGCCATAGGCATCGCCGGCGGCCACCTGGTGCACGTCCACATCGGCAACTGCGCCATGGACGACCCCGAGCACCCAGCCTACGGCGACAACCACCCGCGATTCGGCGCGCCCGGCACACGCAACGGCGTGCCCGAGTTGGCCGAGTTTCTCCGCGTCCTGCTCGATACCGGCTACCTGACCAAGGACGATCGCAAGGCGGTCAGCTTTGAAGTAAGGCCGATGCCCGGCGAGACGAGCGAGTCAATCATCGACGCCTCCAAGGAAACGCTCCTCGAAGCCTGGCGGCAAATATAAGGACGAAAGAAAAAAAATGCCGAAGATATTTGTATCGCGTGCCCTGCCCCAAAGCGCCATCCAAATGCTCATCGACGAATTCAGCCAGGAATCCGTGTCGGTCTTTCCCGAAGATCGCGTCATTCATCGCGATGAGCTCCTCGATGGCGTAAGAGGCATCGACGCCCTCCTCCCGATCCTGACCGAGACCATCGATGTCGAGGTCATGGACGCCGCGGGTGCTCAACTCAAAATCATCGCCAACTACGCCGTTGGCTACAACAACATCGACATCGACGCGGCCACGCAACGCAAGATCCCCGTGACAAATACCCCTGGCGTTCTCACAGAAACCACCGCCGACCTCGCCTGGGCCCTTATTCTCGCAACCGCCCGGCGCATTGGCGAAGGCGAGCGATACCTCCGCGCCGGCAAGTGGGAGAGCTGGGCGCCCCAACTCCTCCTGGGTGACGACATTCACGCGAAGACCCTCGGAATCTTCGGCCTTGGACGCATCGGCGCCGCCGTCGCACGGCGTGCAAAAGGCTTTAACATGCGAATCATCTACAACGACAGCACCCGCAAGGACCCCGCCCTCGAAGAGGAACTCGGCGTCACCTTTGTGGACAAGCCCGCGCTCCTCGCCGAATCGGACATTCTGACCCTGCATTGTTCCTTCTCCGATGAAACGCGCCACGCATTCAGCTCGGACGAGTTCAGTGCCATGAAATCCACGGCTGTTTTCATAAACACGACCCGCGGTCCCGTCGTCGATGAGACGGCCCTCGCGCTTGCCCTCCACGCCGGCGAAATCACCGCGGCAGGGCTCGACGTCTTCGAAGAAGAACCCAAAATCCATCCCGAGCTCCTGAAATGTGAAAACGCGCTGCTTATTCCCCATCTAGGCAGCGCAACGAAGGAAACCCGGGCGAAGATGGCCGAGATCGCCGCTACGAACATCATCGCGCGGCTAAAAGGCGGCACGCCCCCCAATTGCGTTAATCCCGAAGTGCTTTAGCCTAAGGAGCAGAGATCATGACCGCCAGTTCCATCCGGACTACGCACAAGAAGGACCGCAATCATGGAACGAAAGGACAAGATAGCCGTAGCGACCGCTCGCTGAGCGGAATGCGCCGCCTGCGAAAATGCTACGTCTAATCTCTCGCGCCAAGGTGTTAAAGGACCAACATCCATTCTGGACCGCGTGGACACGCGTTATCATCCAAAGACCTCTGCTCGTCATTTTTTGCGCGCTCACCGTCACAGGAATACTCGGTCTTCAAGCCTGGAGAACGCCCAAGGATCTCTCCTTCACGGGTCTCCTCGACGAGGACGACGTCGAGATGCTTCACTTTCGCGAGACCGTCGACATCTTCAGCGCCGATGCCATGCTTGTGCTGCTCCTCGAAGGAGAACGCGCTGAAATTGACCGCAGCATCGCATTGCTGATCAGCGAACTGCCGCGCCGGGCCGATATCAGATCGATCACGCCTCCTGCCGATCCCCAATGGCTGATCGACCGCGCCCCGTGGCTCTGGCCTCGTCCACTATTCGACTCGGTGCTCCGGGCCGTGGAATCCGGGGAGACCCCAGAACACCTCGTCAATACCGTCTCTAACACCGACAAATTCCTCGCCAAAGCGCTTCGGCCAGTCGAGGAAGCCGCGCTCGTAGGCATCGGCCTTGAAAGAAGCCCGCTCGACATGGCCATGGGCGGCCGCGATTTTTACCGAATCCAAGACGCTACCGAAGCCATTCTCGAGGAGGGCAATTGCGATGTCACACACGCCTTCACTGGTTTGGCCGCCACCGCCGCGCAAGACCAACGTTCCGTCATGAACCGTATAAAGATACTCACGCCGATCACGCTCATCGCGGTGCTTTTGTTGCTCCTCGGCGTCGAAGGGCGACTGAGCCGCGTGCTCCTCGCCGGCTTCGCACTCTCCTTCGCGGTCGCCATCTCATTCGGACTCACCGGGCTTACGCTCGGCCGCCTGAGCATCACCGTCACCTTCTTCGGCATCCTGCTCCTCGGGCTCGGCATCGATTTCGGCATCCATCTCCTCGTCTCGCTGCGCGACGCGAGGTCCCACGGGAAAAAACCCGAGGACTGCATTCGCTTCGGCATACGCCACACCGCAACCGCCATTACCCTCGGAGGAGTCTCCACCGCGCTCGCCTTCGGCCTCGTCGCCCTTGCGCCCGAGCCCGGCGCCCGCGACATGGGCTTCGCGGCGCTCTACGGGCTCTTGGCCGCTTTGATTTTGATGCTGACCTTTCTCCCTGCCGCGTGGTTGCTCTTGGAAAGACGCCATCGCACCCTCGACGCGCCGCCCCGATTCAACCTCCCCGGCCTTCACCGCACCGTCACCCTCGCCCTGACCTATCCCCGCACCGTCCTTCTCGTCGCGCTCATATTGTCAGTCGCCGGCTTGGCCGGGATTCCCCGTTACCGGCTCGAGACAGATCTCAGCCGCATCATCTCCAGGGATGTCACGTCCTTCGCCGTGAACGAGCGCCTCTCTGAACTCTTCGGCGTATCGCCCATCACCTACGTCGCCCCCGTCGAATCCCTCGAACAGGCCCGCGAGTGGACCCCGCAACTTCTGCGGCTCGACGACATCGCAGCCGTCGCTTCAGTCGCCGACGTGATCCTCCCCGACCGCGAAGAACGCCGCCGTCTTGTCGAGCAAACTATATCGAGCCTTCCCGGGAACTCCTCGCGCGGTCCGTTACTCGAGCGCCTCGGCACGGCTCTCGACGCCGGCCTCATCACCCTCGACAACATTCCGCACGGCCTTTCACGCGGTCTCCTGGGCGATCGCGGCGAACTGGCCCTAAGGATCGTCCCCAAAGAAATCATCCTCGACGGGAGAGTACTCTCCGAACAGATCGACCGCATCCATGAGATCGCCCCCACCGCGACCGGCATGCCCATAATCATCAAGTTGGTCGTGATAGGCACACGCGATTACATTCCCATCATGATCCCCGGAATTCTCACCGTCGTGACCATCGTCCTCATCATTGCATTCCAAAACCTTCGAGACACAATTCTCGCCCTACTCCCCGTCGCCATCGGGACCTCCCTAAGTTTCGGCGTCTTTCTATGGCTCGACCTGCAGATGAGCCTCCTCACCACCATCGTCGTCCCCGTCATCCTAGGTCTCGGCGTCGACGACGGCATACACGTCGTCGATAGACTGCGCCAATACCACATCCGAAATGACGCCACCATACACGAAGCCGTCGAAGGCGTCGGCCGCGCCATCTTCCTCACCACCGCCACCACCTGCGTATCCTTCCTCACCCTCCTCTTCACCAACCACGCCGGCCTCGAAGGCATTGCATGGTTCATGCTCCTCGGCATCCCCCTCTGCTTCATCGCCTCCATCACCGCACTCCCCGCCGCCGCAAAGCTCCTCGCC
>JASJYE010000226.1 GCA_030123645.1 Candidatus Hydrogenedentota bacterium
CCCGGTCGAGGGACGCAGTCGTTTTGCAGGTGTGTTGAGAGGATACTGCGACGGCATGGTGGTATTGGAAATAGATGGATCGAAATACCAGATTCATTTGGAGAACGTAAAACGGGCCAATTTGGATCGATAAACCGGCGGATGGGTGAGAGGAAGGCAGAGTGGAATCGAATCTTCGAATAATTCTGCAACAGCTTGAAGCCGAGAAGAATGTTGACCGAGACACGCTCATCGAGGCGATCCGAAGCGCGATCGAGAGCGCGGCCCGGAAAAGCATGATGCACGCCGCGGATGTGACTGTCGAGGTCGATTCTGAAAAGGTCGAATTTCGCGTGTTTGAAATCCGTAGAGTCGTCGATGAAGTTGCGGAGCCGCTGTCCGAAATCCTGCTCGAAGAGGCCCGAAAGCTCAACCCGGACGTCGAGCTCGGCAATCGGATTAAGTTCGAGACGCAGCCCCGGGACTTCGGCCGGATCGCCGCACAGACCGCGAAACAGGTCATCATTCAGAAGATAAAAGACGCAGAGCGCGACAATATTTACGACGAATTCAAGAACCGTGAAGGGGAGGTCCTCACGGGGGTGGTGAAGCGCCAATTGCACGGCAATGTTATCGTTATGGTTGACAAGGCGGAGGCGATCATTCCGCCGCGCGAACAGGCCGTTCGAGAGAGCTTCCGCCCGGGCGACCGGATCCGCGCGTTGCTGATGGAGGTCGAAAAGACTCCGCGAGGGGCGCTGGTGGTGCTTAGCCGCTCTTCGCCAGATCTTGTACGGGCGCTCTTCGAGCTCGAGGTCCCGGAAATCTTCGACGGGACCATCGATATCAAAGCGATCGCGCGCGAGGCGGGCAGCCGTACGAAAGTGGCCGTCGCGTCGAACGACCCGAACGTCGATCCCGTGGGGGCCTGCGTCGGCATGAAGGGCTCACGCGTACGCGCGGTCGTCGAAGAGCTATCCGGCGAAAAGATCGACATTGTCCGCTGGAGCGACAACCCGGTGGAGTTGTGTGGGCATGCGCTGAATCCCGCGGACATCCTCGATATTGTGCTCGATGAGGAGAACAAGACGGTGCTAGTGACGGTGCCGCACGATCAGCTTTCGCTGGCAATCGGCAAGAAAGGTCAGAACGCACGGCTCGCTTCGCGTCTCATCGGATGGAACATTGATATTCGCAGCGACCTTGAGCTGAGCGGCAAGGCGCCTCCTGCCGCTGGGAAGGATTCCGAAGGCGATGGAAGCGGTGGCGCGCCCGCGGAGTCGGCGGAGAAAACGGCGGGCGAGTCGCAGGACGCCTCTGCGGAAGCGCCTGAGAAGCCGAAGTCCGGGCTTGCGGAGAAAGCTGAAGCCGTCGACGCCTCCGCGGAGTCCGGGGCGCCGGCCGAGGTGACGACGAATACAGAAAGCGAAAGCACCGAGGGCTAAATGCACCGCGTAGTGAGTGTCAGAGTAGAAGTTGGAGGTCAAGAATAGATGCAGACTGTAGCCTCATTAGCAGAGCGCCTCGATATGAGCGCTGAGGAAGCGGTCGAGAAGCTGCGGCACATGTTTTTCGACGTGGAGGGGGTCGAGTCCTCTATCTCGGATGAACAGTGCGACATTCTGATCGACATCGACGACGATGGTGCTCTCGCCGACGTAATTCGCAACCAGAAACTCGCGGAGAAAGAGAAAGAAGAAAAGGCCGCGGCCAAGCGCAAAGCGGCTGCCAAGAAGGCGGCCGCAAAGAAGAAGGAAAAGGCGGCAACTAAGAAGAAGGCCGTGGCGAAGAAGAAGGCGCCTGCGAAAAAGAAGGCCGCGGCCAAGGCCGAATCGAAGACCAAACCGAAAGCTAGCGCAACCAAGGTGCAGTCCCCCACCGCCGAAATCCTCCTCGAGGAAGAGCCCAAGCCCGCTGTTGCCGAAATTCTCGTGGAAGCGGATGAAGAGACAGAGGCTGCCGCGCCCGAAGAGCTGTCCATCGTAATTGGGAGCGCCATCGAACACGAGGCGCATAGCGCAGAAGTCGTGCGCGCTGACGGCACGCACATCGACGTTACTGAATTGGATATCCCCGAGCAGGAGATCGCGGCCTCACCGGAAGGTGCAGACGAGATAGACCTCGGTCCGCTCGCGCAGGCGGAGCGTCAGCAGGCCGAGGAGGACCGCCGCCGCGCCGAAGTGGCCCCTACGCCCACCGCCGCTCCAGATCCAAGCGTGGTGGCCGAGGTCATTCGCAGAGCGAATGAGAAGAAGGTCACCGGCCGTAAAAGGGCCAAGGAACAGCAGCGGGAGCAGACAGATGAAGTGGACATGTATATTGGTCCGGCCGCGGAGCTCAAGTCTAAATCAGCCGCACGCCGGGCCTCGGGTCCGCGAAAGACCGGTAAGACTGCACGCAAACGGCAGCGCAAGCTCGAGCGCATGCGCGGCGAAGAGGCGATGCGGCGAAGCGCCTCGGCGGCCATCAAGGAGTATCAGTCCGGAGCCATGGACGGAGGACCGAAAAAGCGTAAGAGGAAGCGCGGCGCGGCCGGCGAAGAGGGTGAGGCTGCCTTCACGGGCCCGTCCGTGATCCGCGTGGGCGATGACATGACTGTGGAAATGCTCGCACAGCAGATGGACGTGGACCCAACGGACATTATCCTTGAACTGATGGAACACAACTTTATGGCCACCAAGAACCAACTGCTTGGCATAGACCTGATTCGCGAAGTGGCGGAACCGCAAGGTTTCGAAGTGCAGGCCGTTATTCCTCAGGAGGAAGAGGTCATGGCCGAGGAGCCGGACGATCCGGCGGATCTAGAGCCCCGCGCTCCCGTCGTCACCGTGATGGGTCATGTCGATCACGGCAAGACCTCGCTCCTGGATCGGGTTCGCAAGGCCAGCGTCGCTGAGGGCGAGGCGGGCGGCATCACGCAGCACATCGCTGCCTATGAAGTCACGTTGCCGCAAGGGCGCGTGGTTTTTCTGGACACCCCGGGGCACGAGGCCTTTACCTCTATGCGTGCGCGCGGCGCACAAGTGACCGATGTCGTGGTGCTGGTGGTGGCGGCCGACGACGGGATCATGCCGCAGACGCGCGAAGCCATCGACCACGCGAGGGCCGCCGACGTCCCCATCGTGGTCGCAATCAACAAATGCGACAAACCCGACGCCGAACCGGAGCGAATCCGGCAGGAACTGACCCAGTTCGAGCTTGTCGACGAGCAGTGGGGCGGCAAAACGATTATGAAGAACATCTCCGCCTTGACCGGCGAAGGCACCGACGAATTGATGGAGTTGCTGGTGCTGGAGACTGAGTTGCTCGAGTTGAAGGCGAACGCGAAAAAGCCTGCACGGGGCACCATTATTGAATCGGAGATCACGCGCGGCCAGGGGCCTGTGGCGTGGGTCCTTGTGAAGAGCGGCACGCTTCGCGTAGGCGACATATTCCTTGCGGGCGAAACCTATGGGCGAGTGCGCGCCATGCAGAACAGCGCCGGCGAGAACGTTCAAGAGGCGGGGCCGTCCGTACCGGTGGTCGTGGTGGGCTTTAGCGAGCCGCCTTACGCCGGCGACCAGTTTGTTGTGATGCAAGATGAACGCGTGGCGCGCTCCATTGCGGACCAGCGCGCACACCAGGCGAAGATCAAAGCAGGACCCGCCGTGCAGCATGTCACACTCGAGGATTTCCACGAGCAGTTGCTGGCGGGCCAAGTCAGCGAGTTGAATGTCGTTATCAAGGCCGACGTTCAGGGCTCGGTGGACGTGCTCGAATCCTCCTTGCCCGAGATCGGCAACGAGGAAGTGAAGGTCAAAATTGTTCACTCAGGTGTAGGCGTGATCAACGAGTCGGACATCCTGCTGGCCAGCGCGAGCGACGCAGTGGTCCTTGGCTTCCACGTCGAGCCGACCGTTAAGGCGGAAAAGCTCGCACAGAGCGAGGGCGTAAACATTCGCACGTATCGCGTGATTTACGAGATGGCAGAGGATGTTCGCAACTCTCTCGAAGGCCTCTTGGCGCCCGAAGAGAGAGAGGTCGTAACGGGACACACCGAGATACGCCAGATCTTCAAGTCCTCCGCGCTCGGGAACATCGCCGGGTGCATGCAGATTGACGGAGAAATTCGCAGGGACTCGCGCGCCCGGGTCCTGCGCGACGGCGAACAGATCTACGAAGGGAAAGTCGAATCGCTGCGGCGCGAAAAGGAGTCTGCGTCCTCGGTCCAATCCGGGTTTGAGTGCGGCATCACGCTGGCCAATTTCGATGCCTTCCAGGAAGGCGACGTGATTGAATCCTACCGCATCGAGGAGGTCGCCAAAACGCTCGCGTAGGGCGTTGCAAAACGCGGGCGCGGGGCCGTATCGGGCGCGCCCGAGAAGGCGTGAAGCCGACGTGACGATCGGTCTGCTGCACATGGAGTTTTCAATTCCTGGCTCGCGCTCGCTCAAGGAGAAGCGCCGGGCCATGAACAGCCTCAAGAGCAGGTTGCGAAACCGCTACAATTGTTCCGTGGCGGAAATAGGCTTTAAAGACAAATGGGCGCGCGCACAGCTTGCGGTGTGCGTGATTTCGGACGAGAGTGCGCATGTTCATTCGCAATTGAACGAGATTGTGCGCTTCGCCTCGATGCACCACGCGGCGGAATTGATGGGTCACAACATTGAAACGATGTAACCAGGGGCTTCAAACAGTACGCGATACGCGGCCGGGGCTAGCACTACAACGCTACGTCTCGCTGGCGAAAACCAGGTAATATCGTGCACGTCAACAGTTTGCACTCGCGAGGTTCGCTGAGCAAAAAAGGGACTTTTGGGCTCCTTCAAAAGTAGACCCAAGCGGAGTGAGGTACGAGCGCAGACGGG
>JASJYE010000227.1 GCA_030123645.1 Candidatus Hydrogenedentota bacterium
GCCATGCGCAACGTGCTGTTCTTTGAGCGCCAGAGTTTCCATCCGCTCTTCAATCTAGCAGCCATCGGGCTAGGCGTTTCCGGCCTCGTTATGCTGATACCCGCGCCAGGCGCCAAGGAAGCGATCGGGCCTGCCCAAGGTTTCGTGGGTTTCGCTTTTCTCTTGCTGGCGGTGATTATCCTCAATGTGTTGACGATGACCACCTGGGTATATGAGGAGGAGGTGCGCGTGCAGTTCGGAAGACTCATTCCCTACTACAACAAGCGCATCAAGTTGCATGACGTGACCTCTTGCCGCGTGGTCGAATACCGTCCAATTCGCAGCACCGGCGGTTGGGGGATCCGCTCGGGGAAGTTTGAAGGCAGGACCACCGGGTTCTTGAATGCACGAGGAACGAATGGGGTATTGCTTGAGACCGATCCCAAGCCTTATCTCATCGGCACACAATACTCCGAAAAGCTCGCCGAAGCGGTCGAGCAGGCGCGTGAGGCGCTGCCCAAGGCGACGGCTCCAGGATGATGGAGAAAACCTATCAGAAGAAGATCAACGTGACCAGCACGAAGAGTGGAAACAGGATGCCAATGGACCATAACATGTAGCCGAAGAAGGACGGCATCCGCACCCCCCGCTGTTCGCAGATCGCCTTCACCATGAAATTCGGGCCATTGCCAATGTAGGTATTGGCCCCCATAAACACCGCCCCCACCGAAATGGCCGTGAGAATATTCAGGGGCATACCCACAATTTCATTCGGCAGGCCCTCGGCAACAGTCAATCCCTGGGCCATCGAGAAGTAGGTCAAGTACGTGGGCGTGTTGTCGAGGAAGGAAGATAGGATGCCCGTGACCCAGAAAAAATGCCAGGGTTCGCGCACACCGAGCTCGCCGCCCCGGGCTTCCAAGATAAGCAGGGCGGGCACCATGGTGATGAAGATCCCCGCGAAGAGAACTGCCACTTCGATGATGGGGGCATAGTTGAAATCGTTCTTTTCACGAATCTCTTTCTTGGTGAACAGTAGGGAAAGGATGGCCATGAGAATCATGCAGCCTTCCCGATAGGGCATCGGCAGAAAAATCACACTATACAAGATCCCGCCGATGTAAAGCAGATTGATCTTGCCATGCAATGCAATCGGCTCGAACATCTCGACATCGAGCCGTTTGGCCTCAGGGCTTTCCCGGTTCCATTGATAGCTGTCAATAAAATAGAAAATGGTCAGCAGCGCCACCATCATGAAAAGCCAGTGCGGTATAAGGTTCAAGGTCCAAAAAAAAGGCACACCCCTCAGGTATCCCATGAACAGCGGTGGGTCGCCAATGGGCAAGAGGCATCCGCCCACATTCGCCACAATGAAGATGAAAAAGATGGGGATATGCCGAGTCCGATTTCTTTCCTGATTGGTCCGCAGCATGGGTCGGATCAAGAGCATCGCAGCCCCGGTCGTGCCGAGGATGTTTGCAATGATTCCCCCGACGATCAGAAAGGTTGTGTTGGTGCGGGGCGTAGCCAGGAGGTCGCCGCTCAAGTAGATTCCTCCACTCACCACAAACAAAGAGCCGAGCAATACGATGAAGGCGAAGTATTCTTCTACTTCGTGCAGGATGGGCTCGAATTCTCCGTAATAGGCAAAGAGAATGAGCACCGGGATGGACAAGACGATGGCGATCACGCTTTTGTTGCGGTTCTTTCCCCACCACGCCTCGACAGTGAGCGGCAGCACCGCTATGCACAGCAGGAACGTCGCGAAGAATGACATTGACCAAAGTGGCAATTCGTGGCCCAGATCTTCCATCTAAAACTTCCCCCAACACGTTGTTACGCGAAGCCTGGCGTAGGACTAGGATTGATTAGTGCGGACGTGTAGTAACTTGCGTGAGATCTTGAGGACGTACTCGCGCATCTTAAACAGAACCAAAGACGGATTTCAAACGGAGTTCAGTGTCTCGGAAGTCAAGACGCGCGATCCATCTCATACGCGCTCGCCCGTCACAGCCCGCGCAAGCAACCCTTCATCGAGATCGAACACTAGCCACGAATCGTACCCCGCTGCCAGTGCCTCATCGCCTACACGCTCGATGATCTGACCCTGGCGCCATCGCTGCATCTCCGGGTTGCAATGGTGCCACTGCCCGTGCTCACGCTTGCTGAGGGGGTAGCGATAGTACTCGTTGAAGTCGACTGAGGACGGGCGCTGTTCGGCTTTCAGGTCCTCAAGCTCGGCCTGAGCCGAGAGATAAGATCTTAACTGACACTTACTTAAGCGCGAAATAACTCTTGTCAGGCAAGTGTCATTTATGGTAGACTTGCGTGCGATGAATCGGCAGGCGAGCCGTATGCTGCTCTCTTTGGGCAGCAATCAGGGCGACCGAGAAGCGCATCTTCGCGTTGCGCTGGACGCCGTGAGCGGCCTCGAAGGCACGGATCTCCGTGCGGTGTCTCATTGTTACGAGACCGAGGCCTGGGGCAAGCCTGACCAGCCCGCGTTCTTGAATCTTGGCGCAGAGATCGAGACGGCTATGACGCCGCTTGAACTCCTGAATGCGCTCAAGGGCATCGAGCGCGCGCTGGGTCGAGAGTCCGCGGACCGTTGGGGCCCGCGGATTATCGACATCGATATCATCCTGTGCGAGGGCCTCGTACTGGACACGCCGGAACTGTCGGTGCCGCATCGCGAGTTTCGAAACCGCGCTTTTGTCTTGTATCCGCTAGCGGAGATTGCGGGCGAGGTGAAGGACCCGGTAAGCGGGTCTACGATTTCGGAACTTGCCAAGCGGCCTGAAGCCGCCGGCCGGGTTCGGCGCACGCACAAACTAGACCACTGAGCCGCTCCGCTTGGAGCCCAGCAGGGACCGGGACGGAAACGTCACGGTTCAGGAGGACTAGGTATGGGGAAGATTACCGCGCCGTGTTTTCGCGAGCGCAAGCTGGATGGTGACAGGCTCGCCCTCCTCACCGCCTACGATTATCCCAGCGCCAAAGTTTTGGACGCGTGCGACGTCGACGCGATCCTCGTGGGGGATTCCTGTGCCATGGCCGTCATGGGCCGCCAGGATACCCTCAGCATGACCATGGACGAGATGCTGCACCACGTCCGCATGGTCTCCGCCGCGACCGAGCACGCGCTCGTGATCGCCGACATGCCCTTTCTGTCGTATCAGATCTCCGTGGAAGAGGCTGTGCGCAACGCCGGCCGTCTCGTTGCGGAAGGTGGGGCGGAGGCCGTGAAACTCGAGGGACCGCCTTCGATCTTCGGCGACACAATCCGCGCCATCCTCGACATAGGCATCCCGGTCATGGGCCATCTAGGCCTGACCCCGCAGTCGATCCATCAGTTTGGCGGCTTCAAGGTGCAGGGCAAGAAGCCCGAGCAACGGGAACAGATCCTGGAAGCCGCCATGGGCCTGGATGAGCTCGGTTGCTTCGGCGTGGTGCTCGAATGCGTCCCGGCCGATCTCGCGGCCGACGTGACCGCCCGCCTGAGTTGCCCGACGATAGGGATCGGCGCCGGCCACGCCTGCGACGGGCAGATCCTGGTGATGCACGACATTTTAGGCTGGGGTTTTACGAGGTTCACGAAGACCTACGTCGACGTGAAGGCGGCCATGGAGAAGGCCTTCAAAGACTATGTGCACGACGTGAGGTCCGGGGCCTTTCCTGCAGAGGAGCATGCCTACAAATGATAGTGATTCGATCCCAGGCGGAGATGAGACAATGGTCCCGAGAGCAGCGCGCCAGGGGCAAGACCGTTGGCCTCGTCCCGACCATGGGCGCTCTCCATGCCGGTCACGCCAGCCTCATTGAAGCCTCCGTGTCGCGCGACGACACGACTGTCGTGAGCATCTTCGTCAATCCGGCGCAATTCGCGCCACACGAGGATTACGATAGCTATCCGCGCACCTTCCAAAGCGATTGTGAGACCGTGGAATCTCTCGGCGGCGCGGCGGTGTATGCGCCCACCGCCAAAGCCATGTACGGCAGGGACTACGCGACCTATATCGAAGTCGAGCGGCTCCAAGAGGGCCTATGCGGCGGGACACGCCCGCACTTCTTCCGAGGCGTGGCCACCGTCGTGACGAAGCTCTTCAACAGCGTCCTGCCCGATCGCGCGTATTTCGGCCAGAAGGACGGCCAACAGGTCGCCGTCATCCGGCGGATGGTGCGCGACCTGGATTTCGGGATCGAGATTGTCGCCCTGCCGACCGTGCGCGAAAAAGATGGCCTCGCGCTGAGTTCGCGCAACGAATATTTGAGCCCAAGCGAGCGGGCGCGCGCCTTGTGCATCTCGCGCGCATTGTTCGCGGCTCGGGACATGCTCGAAGCCGGCGAACGCGACGCAGGCCGCATCGTTTCAGAGGTCAAAAACGTCATGAAAGACGTCGAGATCGATTATGCGGCCATCGTAGACGCCGATGAGTTGACACCGGTCGAGCGCATCGAGGGCCGCGTTATGCTCGCCGTAGCGGCCCAAATCGGCAACACGCGGCTCATCGACAACATTCAATTCGATCCGCAGGAGGCGAGGGCCTCGACGCAAGAACGCGCCCGGAGTTCGGGTGCTTAACCGGACAGCTCACCGGACTTGGTGACGAAGCCTGGACCCGCTGCACGAGTGACTTGAGACGAGATATCCCACAACTGTCGTTGCGAGTCAGAAACCGCTTCGCGGGAAATTGGAATAAGAAAGATGGAGCAAATGATGGGTCTGGCTTTCAGCCCTTCACATTTGGATGTCCGGTCCAATCCGGGCACATGGTTTACGTTTTCTGGTATTAGAAGGCCCAGAGCGACTTTTGCATAGGTTTCGGCAAAGGTGCCTATGGAGAAT
>JASJYE010000228.1 GCA_030123645.1 Candidatus Hydrogenedentota bacterium
TTCGCGTGGCCGCGGTGCGATTGTTGTTTATCGTGATGTTGCGGAACCGGGCATCAGCGCCCAATTCGATACAGCCCGTCCCTACGCCCCCCAGCGGGACGCCGGCATAGTGGCTCGGCAGGGCCGATCGGCTGCCCTTCCCCTTAGCCATCCCGCCCTAGGGTCCCGGGATGTTGAACGGAAATAGCCGTCCACTCCTCCCGGCTCACCGCTTGCTCCGCGATCACGTCATTTCCTTCAGCATCACGACAGCGTCTTCCCCGGTGCTCGCGTAGTAGCCCTTTCGGAGGTCTACGGCATGAAAGCCGGCACTGTCGTAAAGTTTGCGCGCGGACTCATTGGACTCGCGCACTTCGAGTGTAAACGCCCGCACTCCCAGCTCCTCAGCGAGGCTGAGGAGATGCATGAGTTGTTCCCGGCCATATCCCGCACCCCGGTGCTTCGCCGCAACCGTCAGGCTTGTAATATGCGCCTCATCCAGCACCAGCCAGAAGCCCGAATACCCAATCAGCTCACCCTCGACAAAGGCCAAATAAAAATGCGAGCGTTTGCTTTGCATCTCTTCTCGAAACATGCTGATCGTCCACGGTTCCGGGTACGCCTCCTTTTCGATTTCCATGATGGCCCCGAGCTGCTTCTCGCTCAGGCTCGCGTACTCCATGCGGGTCCCGGGCGTTATGCTCATAGCGAGGGCGCCTTCCGCCGAGACGCGATCCGGGCCTCTTCAGCCTGCGACTTGCGAAGGTAGACTGGCCGGACGAGCGCCGGATCGCGCGGCGCCCCCTCAGCGAGGGCATGCAGTGCTTCGAGTGCGACTGCAGATGCGCGCGGGAAGGAGCACGCGCCCGAAGCGAAGGTAGCCTCGGGCAGCACGTCTTCAATTCGATGCCGGTACACCTCGGCGCCCTCCCCAAAAAACATCACCTTCCCCGACAGACCATGCAGGAGATCCTCGACCGGGCATACCGTGTCTGCTTGCATCTTTACCCGGGCACCGTCCTCGAAACGATAGATGGCGCCATAGATTTCCTGCATCTTCGCGTCCAACAGCGGGCAGACGCAGCCATCGCAGACGGCAACCAGCCGTGCCATCGCGTCCAGAGTAGACACGCCCACGAGAGAGAGCCCTGCCCCAGCGGCCAGGCCTTTCCAGGCGGCTACTCCGATGCGCAGTCCGGTGAACGAGCCCGGTCCGTGTGAAATGGCTAAGAGATCGATCTCGTTCAGCTTGAACCCCGTCTCATGGAGTAACCAGTCAACCGTTTCCAAGAGACGTTCTGAGTGCTTCCTGCCCCCCTCAACGCTGACCTCGGCCAGCACATGGTCGTCGCTGTTCAATGCAACGGAGTAGTAGGCCGTACTAGTGTCAGCAGATAGAATAAGCATCACGAAACGATCATAGCCTTCCCTCGAAACCATGGTCAATGTTTCAATGAAGCGCGCGAGAAATCCCCTCAAAAGTGCTCGCTGTCTCTCAGCCTTAAGATCAGGGGAAAGCAAGTGCTGACCTATAACCGGCTGCGGAACGGGAGGTGCTAAGATCTATTGCGAGCCGTACCCCGGACGAGGCTGGGACTCTCCTTGGGGCGCAGGCGAGGGTTGAGGCTCGGGGCCCGCCGCAGAGGGCTGCCCGTCGGCCTGACCAACCCCCGACACGATTTCTTTCATCTTCTTCCCGGGTCGAAAGGTCACGACCCTGCGCTCAGGGACCGGGACCTGAGCGCCGGTACGTGGGTTTCGGCCGATCCGTGAGGCGCGCGTCTTGACCTCGAAAACACCGAAGTCGCGCAATTCCCAACGCTTACCTTCCGCAAGAGCCTGCGAGATCGTTTCAAAAGTGCTCTCAATGACCTTCGAGACGTCGCTCTGCGTCATACCCAACTTATTGGCCACGCGAATCACCAGTTCACGTTTGGTCATCGTCACGGCAAAAGCCCTCTTCTTTTAGCCCTAGATTCCTCAGGAGCCCAGATAGTTCTCGCTATCTACGAGAAGTATCCTGCGCATTATAGTCGGTGATTCTAAGCGGTGCAAGTCTTTTTATGCAAGCATCTTAACCCATCGGAATCGGCTTTCGGCCCATTCAACTGCAGCCGAACTTGGGCACAGATTTTGCCTGCACGCCGGGCCAGGCCGTATAATCCACCACTGAACCCCTCTTCAAAGGATCTATAATTGCCTGCCGACCCCGCCAGCACCGCCATCTTTTTGGGCATCCTCCTTTTCTCGCTCTGTGTGCATGAGGCCGCCCACGCGGCCATGGCCTATTACTGCGGCGACGACACAGCCCGCCTTCAGGGCCGCCTTACGCTCAATCCCCTGGCCCACATCGACCCTCTGGGCACGGTGATTCTACCGCTGCTGCTGGTCATCTTGAAAGCACCCTTCGTCTTCGGCTGGGCGAAACCCGTCCCCTTCAACCCCTCTAAACTCAATAACGTGCGCAGAGACCCCGTACTCATCGCCATGGCGGGACCCGCATCGAACCTCTTTCTCGCACTCTTCTTCGCGTTTACCGGCCGCATCTATTTTCTACTCGCTGGCGGCCCCGCTTCCGTCCCGACGCTCATCTTCGACTTCTTTTTCAATATGCTCCTTCTGAACTTCATTCTCATGCTCTTCAACCTCATTCCCATCCCACCGCTCGACGGCCACCACGTGCTCAACTATTTTCTGCCCCCCCGAGGGCAGCGGGCCATGCAACAAATCGGGCCCTTCGGCATTCTCATTGCCATCGTCCTCGCCCGGCCGCTTTTTGCTATCGCCTGGCCGCCCTTGCGTTCCTTCATATTCGCCGCCCTCGGCGCGTAGATGTCCGGGCCGACTTGCCATTCGCTGCGCGCCTACGATTCCGTCTTTGGATGCTGCTATAATCCCGCCTGATTTTCGCGCCGCTCGCCGGGGGAGCGCATACTATCCCTGAAAACAAGTTGCTTGGATGGACATACCGAAAAAATACAAACCGCGGGAAATAGAAGACCGCTGGAAGGACCACTGGGCCGAACAGAAGATCTACGCCTGGGACCCAAGCCGCAGCCGCGATGAGACCTTCGTCGTCGACACCCCGCCACCCACTGTCTCCGGCTCGCTCCATGTCGGCCACTTATTCAGCTATTCGCACCAGGACTTTATCGTCCGATATCAGCGCATGCGCGGCAAGAACATCTTCTTCCCAATCGGCTGGGACGATAACGGCCTCCCGACCGAGCGGCGCGTGCAAAACCTTCTCAACGTCCGTTGCGAACCACACGTCCCCTACGATCCCGATTTTAAGCTGGAAGCCGGGGGCCGCAAGAAAAAGGGCGACCCGACGCCCATCAGCCGCAAGAATTTCGTCGAGCTCTGCGACGAGGTCGTCGTCGAGGACGAGGTCGCGTTCAAGAACCTTTGGACGCGCCTGGGTATGAGCTACGACTGGGAGCAAGAATACGCCACCGTGAACGAGCATTGCCGCCGTATCTCCCAATACAGCTTCCTCGAGCTGCTGGAGAAGGGGGAGATCTACCACGACAAGCGCCCCGTGATGTGGGACGTCGACTTCCAGACCGCCGTGGCCCAGGCCGAGCTGGCCGACAAAGAAATCCCCAGTGCCTACCACCACCTAAACTTCGGCGTGGAAGACACGGATATCCAACTTGCCATCGCCACGACGCGCCCCGAACTTCTGCCGGCCTGCGTCGCCCTCGCCGTCCATCCCGACGACGACCGCTACAAGAGCTACATCGGAAAGAATGCGGTGACACCGCTCTTTAGCGTCCCCGTGCCGATCTTCGCCGACGAGAAGGCCGACCCGGAAAAGGGCACAGGCGTCGTCATGGTGTGTACTTTCGGCGACCAGACCGACGTCGATTGGTGGCGCGATAAGGCCCTGCCCCTTCGCCAAGTGCTGGACAAGAAGGGCCACCTCATCCCCCTTACCTTCGGTGAAGCCGGTTGGAAAAGCCTCGACCCGGACGCGGCCAATGCCGTCTACGCTAAGCTACAGGGCCATTATGTGACAAAGGCGCGCCGCATCATCATCGAGGAAGCTGAGGCCGTGGAGGGCGTCATCGCGGCGCCGCCGCAGAACATCACACACACAGTCAAGTTCTACGAAAAGGGCGAACGCCCGCTCGAACTGATCCCGGCGCGTCAGTGGTACACGAGACTCCTCGACAAAAAGGACGCGCTGCTCGAACAGGGCCGCAAGATCAACTGGCACCCCAAGTTCATGCTGAAGCGCTACGAGCACTGGGTCGAAGGCCTCAACCAGGATTGGTGCCTCAGCCGTCAGCGCTTCTTCGGTGTGCCCATACCCGTGTGGTATCCCATCGACGCCGGCGGGAACATCGATTACGAAAGCCCGATCCTGCCCGGCAAGGACGCCCTCCCCGTTGACCCGCTCGCCGAAGCGCCTTCAGGCTACGTTGAAGATCAGCGCGATCAACCCGGGGGATTCGCCGGCGATCCCGACGTGCTTGACACCTGGGCGACGAGCTCGCTCACGCCGCAGATTGCCACCAACTGGGTATTCGACCCGGCCCGGCATCAGAAACTATTCCCAATGGACATCCGTCCGCAGGCGCACGAAATCATCCGCACCTGGGCCTTCTACACCATCGTCAAGACCTACCTGCACGAAAACGAAGTCCCCTGGAAAAACATCGTGCTCAGCGGATGGATTCTCGATCCCGATCGCAAAAAAATGTCCAAATCCACCGGAAACGTCGTCACGCCCGAACCGCTTATCGACCAATACGGCGCCGACGCCGTCCGGTACTGGCCCGCGCGCGCGCGCCTCGGCGTGGATACCGCCTACGACGAGCAGCT
>JASJYE010000229.1 GCA_030123645.1 Candidatus Hydrogenedentota bacterium
GGCCTGTTCCGGGCGCGCGGCGGCGATGAAGGAGGGGCGGTTGCCTTTGCGCGCGTCGCCGAGGAGGGTGAACTGGGAGATGAGCAGGACCGCGCCGCCGACGTCTTCGAGAGAGAGGTTGAACTTGCCGTCCGCGTCGTTGAAGATGCGGAGTTGCGCGACTTTCTTGGCGATTTGCGACGCGTCGTCCTCGATGTCGTCGCCGGCTACGCCCAGCAGCACCAAAAGACCGTGGCCGATCTCGCCGATGGTTTCATCGTCGACTTTTACGGAGGATTCGGAGACGCGTTGGACGACGGCGCGCATGGGCCAGTCGATCTCCTGTGGAAAAAAGGCGAGTGTAGCAGGGGGCCGGCAAGCGCGTAAAGCCGGGGATTAGCAGGGGAGTCTACAGCGCGTCGAACTTCTTGGCTTTCTCTGCTTCGAGTTCGAGAGGGGTCTCGATGTTGGCGAGGCGGCCGGGTGGCCGCGTCTAGCTCCGCTAGGCGCGGATACGTCGCCCCTCAGCAACCGCTCCAAATAAATTTGACGCGGCCACCCGTCGTCTTTTCCTATTCTTGGGAAAAAAGCAGACCAGCGATTCCGCATGGGCTAAAGCCCATCCTACCCCAAGATTCAGGATGGACTATCCACCAGGATTTACGCGGAGATATAGGAAGGGCGGCGGCGGGATGTTTGCCCGCCGCCGCCCATTGTGTTTATGAGTGGGCCTGTAAGCCGAGTTCTGTCTAGGACGCCCGGAGGCGTCCCGAGGCGGCCATTCATCTGGGACGCATGTCGCCATACGCCTCGAGCTGCCTACCCGGGCGCGGCGCGGGCCACGCCATCGCGCCCCTATTTGGCATTGCTCCGGGTGGGGTTTAGCCGGCCGGCCTGTCGCCAGGCCGCCGGTGCGCTCTTACCGCACCATTTCACCCTTGCCTGTGGTCCTTGCGGACCCATCGGCGGTGTGTTTCTGTGCCACTTTCCGTCGGGTCACCCCGCCTTCGCGTTACGAAGCACCCTGCCCTGTGGAGCTCGGACTTTCCTCGACGCCCGGACGGACGCCGCGGCCGCCCAGCCTCCTCAGGTGCGTATTCTATCACCCATTTAGGGGCCATTTCATAGATTTTAGGCTTTGGCAGGGATCCAGGGGGCGCCCAATGAAGCATTGAATCTGGGTGCGCGTAGAGAAAGTTGGATATTGCTCAGTAAATCGGTACAATTAAAACCGTAATGAGACAATTCGAGTTGATATCGTAACTCTTTTTTTTTTTGGCGATGAGCTAACTACGGAAAAGTGAGATGCAAAGTAAAGCCGAAAACAGAACTGAATCCGTCAAAATGACCGTCACGTTGCCGAGGGAAGTTGCGGCATTTCTGCGCTGGAAGGCGGAAGTCGAGGGCATGAAGCGGGACGAGCTGCTGCGCAAAATTATCGTGCATTACGCGCAAAAACTGCGGAAGGAAGATTTTCGGACCCCGCCGATCGAGGACTAGGTGGAGGGGTATTTGGGCCTTTCGACCGGCGCAACTGAGAGTGACGCCGGGCCACCAAGGCACCGTGATGGGCCCAGTCTGGTTGCATCGAGCGTAGACGCTTTGGTATTGTTTTGTGTCGCCGGATTTCGGGCGGCGCCCGGTTTTCATTTCTCACCCAGAGGAAACAGCACGTGAAGACGTATGTCCCGAAGCGCGATGAAATCAATCGCAAGTGGGTCGTGATCGACGCCGAGGGCAAGGTGCTCGGCAAGGTTGCTGTGGAGGCTGCGCGTTTGCTGCGCGGGAAGCATAAGCCTGAGTTCACGCCGTATCTCGAGTGCGGGGACTATGTGATTATCGTGAACGCGGTCAAGGCGAGGATCACGGGCAATAAGTTTACGGACAAGAAGTATTACCGGCACTCGGGTTATCCGGGCGGTATTAGGGAAATCACCTATGATAAGATGCTTGTGAAGCATCCGACGCGTGCGATGACGCTTGCGGTAACGGGAATGCTGCCGCACAATCGTCTGGGGCGATCCCTGGCGCGGCACCTTCGGGTCTACGCGGGGCCCGACCATCCGCATTCGGCGCAGTTGCCTGAAGCGCATTCGATGGACTAGGCGGGAGAGAACCTTGATAGATAAATATACGGGCGAGACGGTGACGATAGGCCGGCGTAAGGATGCCCGCGCGCGCGTGCGCATCAAGCCGGGTTCGGGGAACATTATAGTCAACGGTCGTCCGATTCGTGAATATCTCGCTCGGGACGTGCTGGTGATGCTGGCGCAACAACCCTTCGAGGTGACTGAGACGCAGGGACGATTCGACGTGCGTGTGCGCGTGAACGGAGGGGGTCTTTCCGGACAGGCCGGGGCGATTCGCTTGGGCATCTCCCGGGCTTTGCTGGAATACGATGCGAACTACAAGGGCGTGCTGCGTAGCGCGGGATTGCTGACGCGAGACGCCCGCGAGGTGGAACGGAAGAAGCCCGGCCAGCCGGGCGCCCGCAAGCGCTTCCAGTTCTCGAAGCGCTAATTCTCAGGAAACAGTCCATTTCATCGCGCATTTCGGCTCGGCCGGGATGCGCGGTCTTCTTTTGGCCGCCGATTTCGCCGCATTTCATTGGGTTCGGCACCCTCGAACCTCGAGAATTTTCGCGGGGCTTATATAGACTATTGTCAACACGGTGAATTTTTGTTAGACTGGCGTCGCCGTCGACGGGGCTTCCGAGGCTGCAAATAAGGTTGATTACCCGAAATTCTGGGGGGATGACACTGGAAATTCGGATGTTTCGATTTGCAAGGGGATGATTCCAGTCCGCGTGTGCGGGTCGCCGTTGTTGTTGTGAGGGGGGATTCGATTCTGCTGGTGCGGCATCAAAAGGGTGCGGCGTCTTATTGGCTTCTGCCCGGAGGGGGTGTTGATTTCGGGGAGCCGCTCGCCGAGGCCTTGCGCCGGGAGGTGCGTGAGGAGACGTGCCTGGACGTGCGCGTGGGGGATCTTATACTTGCCAGTGACAGCATCGCGCCGGACGGAAGCCGGCATGTGGTGAATCTTTGTTTCGAGGGGGAGGTTGTCGGGGGTGAACTCGGGCTGGGGAGCGACGAACGCGTTGTGGAAGCGCGGTATGTCTCGAGCGATGAGCTTCATGACCTCGCGTTGCGTCCCGATCTGCGCGATGAGTTGGCGAAGGGCTTGGAGACAGGCTTTGGATCGGGCGACGTGTACGTGGGAGAGCGGTGGACGCGGGGACCTTAGAAATCATTTCATAAGATCATGGTGGGGCGGGCATCTTGCCCGCCGCTTCTGGGCATGATCGCCAGACGCGGGCGAGACGCCCGCGCCACCATGAATAGACACAGTCTGGAGATCTTCTGAAATCACTTCTAAGTAGTTTCGGCAAGCGCTGAAGGGGGATAGACCGAAGATGCGCGTAGCAATTTTGAATCCGATGTTCGGCAAGGACTTTACGAAGTCGGCGCGGTGGTTTGCGCGGTCGCGGGGGCGGGTGCAGCGTCACCCGGATTATCTGGCGTATTGCGCGGCGGTGGTCGAGCAGGCGGGCCACGAGCTGATGTTCGTGGACAACCAGGCGAAAAACCTTCCTTCCGAGCATTTCGTCAAGGACTTGAAGGAGTTCCGGCCTGATCTGGTCGTGTGTCAGACAAGCACGCCATCTATTTATTCAGACATCGATTCCGCGCGCCGTTTCAAGCAGGCGACGGGCGCGCTGACGGTCTTTGTGGGTTCGCATTCCTCGGCCCTGCCCGAGGAGGTGCTTCGGGACGCGGACGGCGCCGTGGACGCGTGCGCCCTAGGCGAATTCGACTATACGGTACGCGATTTGGCGAACGGCACGGCGCTGAAGGCTTGCGAGGGGATTGCCTGGTGGGACGGCGGGACGATTCGCCGGAACCCGGAGCGCGCCCACATCGAGAACCTCGATGAGATGCCGTTTCCGGCGTGGCACCACTTGGATATTTACGATTACCGGGACGGGGCGAAGCTGTATCCGTTTTTGACGTCGATAACGGGGCGGGGTTGCCGGTACCGGTGCTCATTTTGCCAGATTCCACAGGTGATGAATGGGCACCGGTACCGAACCCGCAGCGTGGAGAACGTCGTCGACGAGATGGAGTACAACCTGCGGCTGTTCCCGGTTCTCCGTGAGATCATGTTCGAGGACGACACGCTGACGATGCGGATCGCGCGGGACCGGCTGATCGAGCTCTGTGAGGCGATTATCCGGCGGAATCTTCCCTTGTCGTGGAGCGCAAACGCGCGCGTGGACCTGAACGATCTCGAGACGCTCAAGTTGATGAAGCGCTCGGGCTGCCGCATGCTTTGTGTGGGCTTCGAGTTTGGCGACCAGGAAGTGTTGAACAATGTGAAAAAAGGCACGACGCTCGAGCAGATGTACATCTTTGCCGAGAACGCTGCGAAGGCGCGCCTGCGCATTCACGGGTGCTTCATGTTCGGTGGGCCCGGGGAGACGTGGGAGACGGCGCAGAAGACGATCCGCATGGCGCAGGCGCTGCCGATCGATACGGCGCAGTTCACGGGGGTGGTGGCGTATCCGGGGACGACGTATTTTGAGTGGGCGAAGCAGGAGGGGAACCTGATCCGTGAGAGTTGGCGCGATTGGGTTGACGCCAATTACGAGCAGCAGGGGGTGGTGGAGCTTCCCGGTCTGCGGCGTGACCAGATCAACGATTTGATCGACGAAGGGCTGTGTGCGTTTTATTTGCGGCCGCGTCAGATATGGCGGATGGCCTTGAACATCCGGGATTTTTCCGATGTAAAGGCGAAGATGCACGGACTCAAGAGCTTTATCGCGTATT
>JASJYE010000230.1 GCA_030123645.1 Candidatus Hydrogenedentota bacterium
CGCTTTTCGCGGCTTTGACACCCCCGGGCTCCGGCGAAATAGAGCGCGGCGGCCTTGCGGCCGCAGCGATCCGGGATTCTCACATTAGAAAGCGGGACGTTAAGGGATTGATCACGGAACTCAATAGCGCGCAACGGGATGCGGTCGAGGCGGGCGACGGTCCCGCGCTCGTATTGGCGGGCGCGGGCTCGGGTAAAACGCGTGTCATCGTCGAGCGGATCATCTGGCTTATCGACGAGCTTGGCGTCGATCCGCGCAACATCCTGGCGCTCACCTTTACGAACCGCGCCGCGGAGGAAATGCGGTCGCGCGTCGCATCGCGTCTGCACACGTCCCGCCTCGCATCGTGGGTCGGTACCTTCCACGCCTTCGGGCTCTATGTCATTCGCCGCGAAATGGCGCAGCTCGGCAGGCCGAAGACTTTCACCGTTTTCGACGACACAGACCAACTGGCCCTGATGAAGCGGTTGATTAAGGAGCTGCCCAGCGGCCTGCCGCGAGTGTCCCCCCGCGAGGCGATGCGGTGGATCGGCGCGCTCAAACAGGACTTGGAAACCCCGGACGAAGAAGCAGATCCAGAGCTTGAGGAGGAGCCGGCCTACCGCGCGCTCTGGGATAGATATCACGAAACCCTCGAGCGTGTGTCGGCGGTGGATTTCGACGACCTCCTGGTGTTGACGGCGAGATTGTACACCGAACACCCGGATGTACTGGACAAATACAGGCGCCGCTTCCAGCACATTCTTGTCGACGAATATCAGGACACCAACCACGCGCAATATATCATCGCGCGCGCGTTGAGCGGCGATGACGGAAACCTCTTTGTCGTTGGAGACGAGGATCAGAGCATTTACTCGTGGCGCGGGGCGGACATCCGAAACATTCTCGATTTCGAATCGGACTTTCCCGGGGCGACGGTTTACCGCCTCGAACAGAATTACCGAAGTACTGCGCCGATACTCGCGGCCGCCAACGCGGTCGTGTCTCACAACGCCGACCGCCTCGGCAAGACCTTGTGGACGGACAAGTCCGGCGGCGAGAGCGTGACTTTCCATCTGGCCAAGGACGGCGAGGACGAGGCGCACTTCGTGGTGGACACTATCGCGAAGCGGAACCTCGCGTTGCGCGACGTCGCGGTGATGTACCGGACCAACGGCCAGGCGCGGCTTGTGGAAGAGGCCTTTCTCCGGAAAGGCCTCGCTTATACCGTTGTCGGCGGGATCCGCTTCTATGCGCGCAGGGAAATCAAGGACCTTCTCGCCTATATGCGCCTCCTCGTGAATCCCTCCGACGACGAGGCGCTTCGGCGCGTCATCAACGTGCCCCCTCGCGGTTTCGGTCCCGCGAGTTTAGAGCAATTGGAAGAACGCGCCCGCGCATTGGACTGCCCCTTGCTCGACGCGCTCCGCCAACTGGGACAGGACGATTCGGCAGCGCCCCGCATGCGAAAAACGGCCGCCGAGTTTGCGAAGATCGTCGACGAAGCGGCCAAGGAGGCCGAATCAACCGCAGTGGAGGCGATTCTTGAAGACCTGCTCGAGGCGACGTCGTACCGTGAATTCGTTGAGAAGAGCGACGAAAAGGATTTCAGAACGCGCCTTGAAGTCGTGGACGAATTCGCCTCGGCCTGTGCCCAGTTCGATGAGAAGGGCTCCGGTGGGCTGCACGGATTCTTGCAGGAGCTGAGCCTCGCCACCGATACGGACGGTTTCGAGCCGGGAGCGCCCGCGGCGGCCTTGATCACCTGTCACAGTGCGAAGGGCCTTGAGTTTGAGCACGTTTTCTTGATAGGTTTGGAGGAAGGTTTCTTGCCGCACGCGATCGCACTTGATTCCGACGAGGACATCGGGGAAGAACGGCGGTTGTGCTACGTGGCGATGACCCGGGCGCGAAAGACGCTGACGTTGTCGGCAGCGGAGTCCCGCCTCGTCTACGGCGAGCGCAAGGACAGGGCCGTTTCGCGATTCGTCGACGAGATATCCCATGAGCGTCTGGTGCGCACGGGTTCCGCTGAGTTGGTCAGGGCCGGCGCAGGCGAGATGGACGCGCGGCGCGCCGACGCCTCCAAGCTGAAAATGGGCACGAGGGTCCGGCATGCGAAATTTGGAACGGGCGTGGTAATGTACACCTCCGGCACGGGCTCAAAGCTCAAGGTGCGCATCCGCTTCGAGAGGGGAATGCCCAGGCAGTTTATGGTCAGCGCGACGCCACTGGAGATCTTGGAAGGAAACGTGAAATGAGTTTGGACGAAGAGAGAAAACGGATCGATGAGATCGATGAGAAAATCCTCGATCTGCTCAACAAGCGCGCCAAGGTCGCGATCGAAATCGGCAAGATCAAGAAATCGACCAATTCCGTGTACTACGTCCCCGAGCGCGAGAAGGCCGTGTTTGACCGTCTCGAGGAGCAAAACGCGGGGCCGATGCCCGGCGCCGCAGTGAAGGCGATCTTTCGGGAGATCATCAGTTCCATTCGCGCACTCGAAAAACCCACGACGGTGGCCTTTTTAGGCCCGCTGCACACCTTCAGTCAACTCGCGGTCCAACGGATTTTCGGCGCCACGGCGGAACTGCATCCGACATCCACCCTGAACGACATTTTTACGGAGGTGGAGCGGGGGAGGGTCGATTACGGCGTCGTGCCCGTCGAGAGCTCGATCGGCGGGAGTGTCAGCGACACGCTCGACAGGTTTCTCACTTCCGATCTGAAAATAATCAATGAGATGCTGCTGCACGTTTCACAGAACCTACTCTCAAAGTCTCCCCTGGACAAGATCGCGAAGGTATACTCAAAGGACCAGTCGTTTTCTCAGTGTCGTGATTGGCTCCAGGCGAACCTGCCGCACGCCGAGCTCATCAACGTATCGAGTACTGCCGAGGCGGCCCGCATCGCGGCGGATGAAGAAGGTGCGGCGGCGATAGGCAGCGTCCTCGCAGCAGAGCCGTACATGCTTGACATCGTCGAGGGGCGCATCGAGGACTCGCCGCACAACTACACGCGTTTTTTCGCCATTGGACGGCAACTCGTGAAGCCGACAGGGAGCGACAAGACCTCGCTGTTGATTTCTATCCGAAATACCCCCGGCGCGCTTCATGATCTACTGATGCCGCTGGCGGAGGAGGGCGTGGACCTGACGAAGATCGAGTCGAGACCGTCGCGCAAAAAGGCGTGGGACTACGTGTTCTTCATCGATTTGGTTGGGCATGTCGAAGACCGAAAAATAGAGAAGGCATTGGAGAAGATTGCCGATCATTGCACCGAATTGAAGATCCTCGGCTCGTATCCTCAGGGCGATGTAGAGAGCTGAGTGTGGATGCGCGTGAGAACGGCGTAGGGTTTTGCACATATGCAGGGCGAGGGTAGGGTAGGGACATGCTGAAAAAGAATCTTGTGACTGTCGGAATCGTTGCGTCGGTCATCATGATGGTAGTGGTCGTGAACAAGTTCCAGCCGTCTCGAATCGGACAGCAGCAGATCGTTGACCAGGATGAAGTGAAGAAACTATTACGAAAGGCCGAGGAGATCGAGGCGGAGAAATCCGCTCAGGAAGTGATTCTTGAAACGAAAAGCACATTCACCGTCGAGTTCGAGTGTTCGAACGGAACCTTCGTCGTGGTGTGCTATTCCGATTGGTCTCCGGTGGGCGTGGCCCATTTTAAGGAAGCGATCGAGGCGGGCGTATACGACCAATCGCGCTTTTTCCGCGTCGTCCCCAATTTCGTGGTGCAGTTCGGCATTGCAGGCGACCCGGAGCTGTCCGCGGTGTGGCGAGAGAAGAATATCGTCGACGAGCCCGCAAAACAGTCGAACACTAAAGGCATGGTGACTTTCGCCAAGTCAGGCGCGCCGAATTCCCGCACGACGCAGATATTCATAAATCTAGGAGATAACGCACGACTAGACGGCATGGGCTTCGCTCCGATTGGGCAGGTCATCAGCGGCATGGAAGTCGTTGAAGCCATCAATTCGGAACACGGGGATAGACCTACTCAGGCTCAGGCCCAGATCCAGAGCCTTGGTAATAAATTTCTCGACGAAAATTTTCCAAATTTAGACTTCATCATTAAGGCGACGATCGTCAGTTCGGAAGAAACTGAGGAAAGTTGATCGCACTTCGCAACGATTCTCTATCCTCGCCGTTGAGGGCGGTCATAGAAGGCTGCGATTCGCTCCGGTGGGAAGCCCAAGTAATACAGCACGATCACGACCTGATTAAGAAGCATCGTTCGCCACGGTCCGATCCTCCGCCATCGCCGCGCGCTAGTGACGGCCTGTACCGGGACGATAGTGACCCCTCCCCTCCGTGCGAGGCGCCTTACGAACTCGTAATCTTCCATAATGGGCAAGGCGCGGTATCCTCCGAGCTCGCGGAAGAGCTCTTTTCGTAGAAAAATCCCCTGGTCGCCATACGGTAAATTCAGCCAGCGGGCGCGCAAGTTCACCGCGGCAGCCATAAAGCGCATGGCCGCCGCCGGGTCGTCGGTGGCGAATTTGAACGCGCCCGCGACTGTCCCCCGTTTTGATAGGCAGTCCAGGGCCAGCGTCTCGAAATCCTCGGGCAGCAACGTGTCGGCGTGTAGGAACAGCAGAACGCCGGACCGGGCCTTGGCGGAGCCGAGGTTCATCTGGGCGGCGCGGCCGCCTGAGGTCTCACACACGTGCGCGCCCGCACTCCGCGCGATCGCCTGGGTGTCATCGTGGCTCCCCCCATCGACGACGATCACTTCGACCGCGTCGTTGTCTTTGAGCCTCTCCAAAGTCGCTCCGATACGTCCGGCCTCGTTGAGC
>JASJYE010000231.1 GCA_030123645.1 Candidatus Hydrogenedentota bacterium
ATATTTTGTGTGCTCCTGGGCTGGGTACTGGGCCGACGGGATATGCGAGGTTGAAGTCGAGTTTTTCCGGGACGATGCTTAGGTCGGAATTCAGCGCTTCGTCCCAGGTGAGCTTCTTGCCGGTGTAGGCGGACATCCGGCCCATAATGGCGGTCAGCGTGCCGTGTGCGAGCTGGACGCCTTCGTTGAGGTAGGGGCCTTCGCCGCGGATGCTCTTTACGAGGTCGATGTGCTCCTGCACGTAGGGGTCGATGCCGTTCTCGCCCATGTCGCGGCAATTGCTGCGGCCCTTGGTGCCGACGACCTCCTCGAAAACGCCTTTCGCGCCGTCCCAGTGGCGTGACATGCTGGTCATGTGCGTGCCGTCGGCGTATTCGTAGTCGCAGGAGAAGTGGTCGTAGATGTCGCCGAAGCGTTCTTCGTTGGGTTTCCACGTGCGGCCGCCGGACGCGAACACACTTACGGGAGGACCGCCCTTGACCCAGTTGATGACGTCGAGGTTGTGGACATGTTGTTCGACGATGTTGTCGCCGCAGGCCCAGCAGTAGGAATACCAGTTGCGCAGGCGGTACTCGAGTTCGGTGGTCCACGTCTCGCGGCGTGCACGCACGAAGGGGAGAGTGCCGCACCAATACGCGCGGGCAGCAACGATTTCGCCGATGGCGCCGTTCCGAATTTTGTCGATGGTCTCGACGTAGACCTGTTGATGGCGGCGCTGTGTCCCGGCAACAATCGACAGGCCCATCTCTTCCGCCTTCTTAGAGGCGGCGATGAATTGGCGGATGCCCGCCGGGTCGACGCCGGCGGGTTTCTCGGTGAATACATGTTTCTTCGCGTCGACCGCCGCTTCGAAATGCTTCGAGCGCGAGTAGGGCAGCGTGCCTTCGATGACGATGTCGATGCCGGTCTTCAGGAAATCCTTGTAGGCCTCGGGACCGACGAAGCAATGGTCGTCCTCGATGGCGACTTTGGTTTGGATGCTGGGATCCTTGTGATTCTCGAAACGCTTACGGGTCCCGTCGACCTTATCTTGGAAGATATCGGCGAGGGCGACGAGTTTGACGTTCTCGTTGCCCTGGAGCATCTGGGCGGCGGCGCCGTTGCCCCGGCCGCCGCACCCGAGCAGGCCGACCTTGAGCGTCTCGGAGCTTTCTTTGGCCGCTGCCCCTTTTGAACTCAGTATGGCGACCCCTGCCGCGGCGGAGACTTTGCCGAAATCGCGCCGGGAAAACGTTTTTCTGGATTGGTCGTTCATGGCCCTTCCCTTTCCAACGGTCATTGGCACGCGCCTATAGATTCATCGGGACAGCATATCATACGGCCGCCCCACCATGACCTTAGGAAATGGCTTCGGGGAACTTTATCTCCTGTGTAAGGAACCGCGAATTGTCCACATTGAAGGAGCGTGCTAAGATCCCGGAGTCGCTTAGCAATAACCGGGGTCCCGATGTCCTTATCAGGCAGGAAAAAACGGCCTAAGGGCCGGCGCGTTCTTCGACTGGCCGCCGTGCTCCTCGTCGCCTCAGCGGCTGTGTGGCTCCTTGTCGAGCGTTACGTCATTGACGTTGACCGCTACCGCGAAATCGTTGTCGCGGCCATTGAGGACTCGACCGGGCTGCCTGCGTTCATCGGCAGGCTCGATCTCGATCTCTTTCCCACGCCCCGGCTTAACGCATATGAAGTGATAGTTGGCGATCGGACCCTCCTGGTCCGCGCGGAGCGCGTCGTGGTTGAAGCGAAGCTGCTGCCGCTCCTCCGGCGCCGCGTGGACATCACTTCAGTGCGGATCGTGGCGCTTAAGGCCAGGATCCCGAAGAACCCCGCTAAGTTGTCGCGGCGCATTGACGAGATCGTGCAAACCGCCTCGCAACCCTCCGGGGGCGGCGGAGCGGGCCTTCGTGTATCGATAGGCGCGATCGGCACGACGGACGCTGCATTATTCCTTGGCCAGGATGAGGAAGCCTCTGCCTCCGTATCCTTCGAGCTTCTCGATGTGTTGTCGGACGCCGTCACTCTGTCAATAAAGGTGAAATCTTCGAGAGTCGGCGAAGACGCCGCGCTGGATTATGAATTGCAGATCGCGCGCGCCAACGGAAAAGTCACCTCGCTGACCGGCTCGGGGAAAGTGTCGGGCATCGAAACGAAAGGCCTGGGGCCAGAAGGGACTCCGGAGGGTAGGTTCTCGGCGGACTTGACGATGGACGGGCGCGGCGCGAACGACATCGACTTTGAGTTGAAGGGGACCTTCGAGTCTGAAGGGCATGCTGCGCTCGCGGGGCGGCTCGTCGCGACGGCGTCCTGGCGCGAAGACGGCCTGACGGTCCACGAGGCTTCCTGGACATCGCCGGGCCTCGAGGCGCGTGGCGACGCTGTCCTGGGCCGGGAAGGGACGTTGGCCTTGCGGCTCAGGAGCGCGCAGGCAGACCATTTCGCGATGAACGACCTGGCAGGATTGGCGTCCTTCGCCGGCGTGCTACCGGTGGCGAACGAAGATGGGGCGATAGCTGCGAAGGACGTGGTAATGGAGTTTCCCGCCGAGGGAACGCCTCGACTATCTACCGGCGAACTGACTTTTCAAGGCATCACGCTCGAATACGCCCAGGGCGGCACGCTTGCCGAGGGGCTGGAGGGGCGGATCGTTGTTGACGAAGGGCTGATACGCATCGACGAGCTCATGTCGGACTCATTTTCATTGCAGGGGACGCTACGCCCGGACTTCGATGCGCCTTCGCTGGCGATCGACCTGCGAGGCCGGGCCGAAATTCGCCGTGCGCACGTCGCGGCCTTCCTGGGGAGCGACGTCGTCCGCGATGTGAAAGGCGAGCTTGTTGTCGCAGTGTTGACGTGCACCATTGCGCCGGGGCAAGGGATCCCAGGAGACCTCGCGATCGAAGCGACGCTCGAAGGCGGCATGCTTGACCTGAAGACCGACGCGTACGAGCTTCGAATCGGGACCGTTACGGGCGAGTTCGCGACGGATTCGGAGGGTATCCAAACGACACTCAGGGCGGCATCGCCCGATATCGGGCCACTCATCGTAGAGGGGCGCTACGCGCCGGAGGAGGGTAAGTGGTTGGGCCGCGTTACGGCCGACTTTCCGCGAATCGTGGCGGCATTTCTTTTGCCGGAGTCCGGCTTGCCGATCATCGATTCGGTTTTAGCAAAGTACGGGCACTCGACCTTCTGGGCCGAAGTGCATCTTCCGACTGATGAAAGTGATGAGGTCGCCATTCATTTCCGGCGTGAAGGCGCGCCCACGCTGGAGGGCCGATTGGCTTTTGTCTCGGACGCGTCGGGCGGCATGCGGCTCGGCGCGATTGAAGTGGAATCGAGGATGCAGCTCGAGGGCCTCGGGGAGGAGATATTCAGCGGCGTCGCGGCTACGGGAGAAGGCCGGTTAACCTTTGCGCGCGATCCCGCCCAGGCGCGCTTCGATTTCCAGGCCGACCTCACCCAGGCGTCGATAAAGGCCGGCGAATTCATTGAGAAGAAGCAGGGGGACCGCTTTGGTGTCAGAATCTCGGGGGATGCCGGCGACACCTGGGCCGCGCGAGAGATTCGGGTTGACCTGCTGGAGGAATCCGTGGCCGTTGTCCTGGCCGAAGACGGCGGGGCCTCTAAGGTTCAGTTCAACTTAGAGATGGAACGGCTGGCGGGACTCTTTCCGGAAGGTTCAACGACGCACGGCACGATCAGCGGAGAATTTACGAGCGCGCCTTGGGAGGGCCGGGTGGCGTTTGAGCGCGTTGGGTTCGCCATCGATTCGGAGCGGCAGGTGCGTTCAATCAGTGGCACGCTTGAAATCGTGGACGACAATATCGCGATCCGCGACTTTTCCGTCGCAGGGGTGAATTCCGAGTGCGTGTTTGAAGCCACGCGGCAAGACGGGCGGTGGGATGGCAGCCTTAGGGGCGCCGCACTGGATCTCGATTGGGTGCGGGTACTCGCCAACGGCGCCGCGTCATTCACGTCCCATCGCGAGGGCCCGGCCCCAGGCGATAGTCTCTGGGACGACCCGATCTTGGGCGAATTTTATGTCCATCTCGACAAGATGTACTATCGCCGCGGCGAGATGGATGCCATGACAGCGAGGGTGCTCGCAGGCCCCGACGCGATCCGGATTCAGGATCTGTCCCTAAAACCCTACAGCGGCAAATTGACGGGGACCATCGAAATCGTGCGAGGCGGGGACACTGACGCGCTGGTCAGGGCCGAACTTGAACTTGACGAGATCGACGGCCGCATCTTCGACGAGATCCTCTACGACGAGCCGGGCGAGTTCCATGGGACGATCAGCGCGACCTTCAGCGTTTCGGCCCCTCTTGGCGCGCCAAAAGCGATGATTGCCGCCGCAGACGGTAGCGCGGTATGGACCGCGACAGAGGGGTCGCTGGGCAAGCTCGGTTTCGCGACGAAACTCCTGACGGCGCTGAAGACGGTCGAGATTATCAACCTGAAAGTGCCCTCTCTGCGCGACGAGGGCCTCACCTACAACACCTTTACAGGCGAGGTACAAATCAACAGCGGCGTCATGACGCTCGAGAAGGTGCTGTTAGACGGCGGTGCATACGAACTCGAGATCGACGGCCAGGTCGATTTCGCCCAAGAGGAGACCGGCGTGACTGTGCATGTCCACGTGCTGGAAAGCGTAAGCAAGATAATCGAAAAAGTGCCGCTGATCGGAGAGATCACGAAGCTCACTACCGATTTGGTGGGGGTTACCGTCCTCATGAAAGGCTCGCCCTACGATCTCGAGACGGTCGTGGTTCCCGGTGGAGACAAT